>NZ_AYSF01000077.1:0-17797 GCF_000498995.1 Geobacillus thermopakistaniensis | reverse complement strand
AACCCGACGTTTAAAAATTTGCCGAAAAGGAAGAAAAAAACGATGGGCGAGAAGCTTGGGCCGTGCCCGCTTTGCGGCGGGACCGTCATCGACAAAGGAACGTTGTACGGTTGCGACCAGTACGCGAAAACAAAATGCTCGTTTACGATCTCCAAACGCATTCTCGGCAAATCGATTTCGGCGGCGAATGTGAAAAAGCTGCTGGCGCAAGGGAAAACAAATGTCATAAAAGGGTTTAAAAAAGGCGGGAAAACGTTTGACGCCATACTCGTTTGGGATGAAAACGAGAAGAAATTGTCGTTTCAGTTTCCGAAGCGGTGACGAAGGCAACAGGCGTTGGGGGATGGGAGGTTTGGCGAAAAGGCGGACCGATGGCGGCCCGCCTTTTTTTTGCCCTTTACTCCGTTCGCGGCTCTTGAATCCGCTCCATCAACCGCTCCGGCTCGCTCGGCGCGGCAAAGCCGAACTGCCTGTACAGCCCGTGCGCGTCTTTGGTCGCGAGCATCACCTTGCGGACAGCGGCGACATCAGGATGGGCGAGCACGCATGATAACAGCCATTTCCCGAGACCTTGCCCACGGTATGCTTCATCGATGAACACGTCGCACAGATAGGCGAACGTCGCCCGGTCGGTGATGACGCGCGCCATGCCAATTTGCCTGTCGCCGTGAAAAAGGGAAAAGCAGAGCGAATGGTCAAGCGATTTGAGGATCGTTTCGCGGCTGCGCTCATTCGCCCAATACGAGCGGGCAAGGAAGTCAAACACGCGCTCAAGCTGGACGCGGCGGCGGTCCGTCGTCACGGTAAATGGGCCGTTTTCGTAATCGATGATCGTCCACATGATCTGGCCTCCTTTTTCTCAAATGATACACCGAATCGGGTCAAATGGGAACGATTTTCGTTTTTATTAACCATAATAACATTATGTAAACAATAAGCTCCCCCTGGCTCCCTGAAGGCCGGTCAATGGCGGGGCAGACGACGGCAGGCGGCAATGCGGCCAGGGCGGTCTGGATAATCGGTGAACAGGCCGTCAACGCCCATGGCGCATAGGCGAGCGAGATCGTGTGGTTCATTGACGGTATAGACGTGAACAATGAGCCCGCGGCCATGGGCGGCGCGCACCCACTCTTCGGTGACGGCCGAAAGCGGCAAGCCGATGCCATCGGCATAGACGGCGATTTGTTGCAGCAGCTCGTCGCGGCCGCTGTGCGCTTCCTTCTCGTCGACCAATTGAATGAGCCGAATGCCGTGCGGGATGAGCGGCCGGAGCGCTTGCAAGCTTTCCGGGTGGAACGATTGAAACATGACGCGGCGCTGTTGCAGGAAACCGTGTTTTTTCAATAGATGGACGACCGCCTCTTCGATGCCGGGCTGTTTCGTTTCGATGTACAACGGGGCTTCCACACGCTCCGCTTTCAGCATCTGAATCATCTCATCAAGCGTCGGGATGCGCTCGCCGGCAAAGCGTGGATGAAACCACGACCCGGCATCCAGCCGCCTCAGTTCAGCGAACGAAAAATCATTTACCCGCCACGGAGCACGGCGCGGGTAGACCGTTTCGGCATTTGTCGTCCGGGCGAGCGTCGCATCATGCAGAGCAACGAGCTTCCCGTCTTTGGCTGCGCGCACATCGACTTCGATATAGTCCGCCTGCATGCGGGCGGCAAGGCGGTAGGATGAGAGCGTATGCTCCGGCGCGTATCCGGACGCGCCGCGGTGGGCGATGACGGCGGTTTTCGGCTGGCTGGATGGCTGCCAGGCAGCCGCGGCCGCTAAGACGATCGGCAACGATAACAAAAACAATGTGCAAAGATAGAAGCGAAAAACCGTGATCCGGCGCATATACATCTCTCCCCTTTCAGTATATCATATCGGGAAAACAAGTGCGAGGGAAAAACGAGGTGATATAGTGGGAAAAGGATGCTTGTACCGATAGTTTCGCACATCAAGCAAAGGGATATTCAGTTTGATGCATAAAGTGCGTTATCATGCCGCATACTGTAAACGACAACAAAACGTTGGGCTATAGCCAAGCGGTAAGGCAACGGACTTTGACTCCGTGATGCGCTGGTTCGAATCCAGCTAGCCCAGCTGAACGTCTGGTCAAACCGGAGGGGCTTTGAGCCGGTGAAAACGGTCTCCGCTATATATCGGCGCGGGGCCGTTTTTTATGGTTTCAATGCGATCGGTGGAATACATCGAAGCGATTGACGGCCACACAATGGTTTGGTTCACATCGCCGCGTTCGTGTCAGTCGTTCGAATGAAAGATCGTCGACAAAAAACTGCTGAGGCAGAAGGATTTTGGCGAATGACGGCGAATGCAAAACATGAAAGGGGAGAGCGACAATGAAAACAGCCGATTTATGCGATCAATTTTTAGACGAGTTGCAAGTATGCGAGTTGCCGTTCCAATCGTACGGCGGAAAGCGGGCGTTTTCCGGGCCGATTGCGACGGTCGATGTGTTTGAAGACAACGTCCTTGTCCGAGAAGCGCTGGAGACGGTGCCGCCGGGGACGGTGCTCGTGGTCGATGGAAAAGGCTCGCGCCGCGTCGCGCTATTAGGCGACCGGCTGGCGCAAATCGCTTGCGAGAGGGGGCTTGCTGGCGTCATCATCCACGGCTGCATCCGCGATTCAGCGGAAATTGGCGCCATGCCGATTGGCGTGATGGCGATCGGCACATGCCCGGTGAAAAGCAAAAAAGAGGGAAAAGGCTCACGCGACGTTGCGCTCGAGTTTGGCGGCGTCCGCTGGGAGCCAGGGGCGTACGTGTACGCTGATGCGGACGGCGTTGTCGTCGCCAACAANTGCGCTCGAGTTTGGCGGCGTCCGCTGGGAGCCAGGGGCGTACGTGTACGCTGATGCGGACGGCGTTGTCGTCGCCAACAAAGATTTGTTGGCGAAAAATGGTTGACGGCTGCGGTCGAGTCTCGTTCAATACAACGAACAGGTTGAGGCGATGGAGATGGAATGGCAGGAAGTGCGTTCATTGTATCCAAATCAATTTGTGAAATTACAAGTATTAAAGTCCCATTTAGAGGGAGATCAAGAAATCATTGAAGAGGTGGCTGTTATCGGAACGGTTTCGGACAAGGATGCAACTCGTGAGTTGCTGCAATCGAAAGGGAATCAGCTTGTTTATCATACTAGCCACAAGGAGATTGTTTTAAAAGTTCGGGGAGCGATTGGCCTGAGAGGGAAATTTCATTATGCAGATTGAATATCGTGAAGGCTTGCTGTTTGCATCGATCGAAATCGTTTATCAAGGAAGGTCTAAGTTGATTCATAATATGGTGATTGATACTGGTGCGGCGAAAACAGTGATTTCTCAAAATGCAGTAGAAGATATTCATTTGCGGGTAGAGCCGGGCGATCGTATTGTGGCTTATTACGGAATCGGTGGGAAAGAGTACGCGTTTACAAAAAAATTAGACTGTATTCAGCTAGATTCTTTCCAGCTAAGAGAGTATGAAATTGATTTTAGCGGGATGGACTATGAGGGGATTAACGGTTTGTTAGGATTGGATATATTGCTGGGCGCTGGATTTGTCTTAGACCTGGACAAGTTGGAGATGTATCGTTCTGGTTGAAATGGAACGCCCGCTCGAAATGCCAAAAAGAAGGAAAAGGCGCCCGCGACGTTGCGCTCGAGTTTGGCGGCGTCCGCTGGGAGCCAGGGGCGTACGTGTACGCTGATGCGGACGGCGTTGTCGTCGCCAACAANTGCGCTCGAGTTTGGCGGCGTCCGCTGGGAGCCAGGGGCGTACGTGTACGCTGATGCGGACGGCGTTGTCGTCGCCAACAAAGATTTGTCGGCAAAAAACGGTTGACGGCAACGCATTGGTTGTACTACGATGAAAACGGATGCTTGTTCCATGACAGCGCATATATGGCGGTAAGACAAACAAGGTGCCTAGCCCGCTTAGGGCTTGGGTGAAAAGGGAAGCTCGGTGAAAATCCGGCACGGTGCCCGCCACTGTGATGGGGAGCTTTGCGGCAACAAGTCACTGAAGGATGCTTCGGGAAGACGCCGCCAAGCGATGATCCTAAGTCAGGAGACCTGCCTTGTTTGGATCGGACGGATGCCTACGGGACTATAGGCAGACGTGCGGGAGAATGACGGCTTTAGGGGCCCTGTTTGGGCCGTTTACGGCTTTCGTATACATTTTTCTGCACCTCTGCTGTAGAGGTGCTTTTTCTTTTGTCGAAAAACCGTCCGTCTGCCGCATTTCATTCTACCATTCTAGCAAAAGGGGGGATTTGGTGGCGACGTGGGATTTGCGGGGAATGAAGCATCATGTGCTCATTTGCAACGGAGGGACGTGCCTCCGCCATGGCGGAGATGACGTGACAACCGCGGTGCGCGAGGAAATCGCCCGCCTTGGGCTTGACGACGCTGTCCATACAACAAGGACGCGCTGCAACGGCCGTTGCCAAGACGCATGCGTGATGATCGTCTACCCGGACGGCGTCTGGTACCGGCAGATGACGCCAGAGAAGGCGAAAGAAGTCGCGCGCGTCCATTTGGGTGAGGGTGTTCCGCTGCGGGAGTGGGCGACGTATGAGTATGAAGGGGAATTGGTGTTGACGCCGATCGGCGAGCGTGAGGCGGCAAGTGGAAAACGAAAAAACGAGCATATCGAGAAAGGAGCAAGCAGATAAATGAAAAGAACCGTTCGATGGAGCGGGATGATGGCTTTATTCGTTGTATATTTTTGGCTCACCAATGAAAACGAAGTAAATGCCATGCATATTATGGAAGGTTTTTTGCCTGTCAAATGGGCGCTGTTTTGGTGGATCCTGTTTTTGCCGTTTTTCTTGTTTGGGCTGCGCAGGCTTGTTCATGCTTCGAAGCAGCATCTCGAGCATAAGCTCCTGATGGCTTTAGCTGGTGCGTTTACGTTTGTGCTATCGGCGCTGAAAATCCCGTCGGTCACTGGCAGCAGTTCTCATCCGACCGGGATCGGGTTTGGATCCATTTTGTTTGGGCCGTGGGTGATGGTGGTGATCGGTACGATCGTCCTTCTGTTTCAAGCGTTGCTTCTTGCCCATGGAGGGGTGACAACGCTTGGAGCGAACGCGATGTCGATGGCAATCATCGGACCTTTCGTCGCCTACGGGCTGTATCAATTGTGCCGAAAAGGGGCGCTGTCAAATCGTGTTGCATTGTTTCTCGCCGCTTGCTTATCAGACTTGGCGACGTACGTCATGACTTCCCTGCAGCTCGCCTTGGCGTTTCCCGCACCTGATGGCGGAATCGTGGCCTCATTTTGGAAATTTGCGGGCATCTTCGCGATCACGCAAGTGCCGTTGGCGGTGACAGAAGGCATTGTAACGGTGATCGTCTGGAACTGGCTTGCTTCCTACCAAGCTTCTCCGCTGTTCCAAAGAGAAAAGGGGGCGTGAGGATATGAAGAAAAATGGTTTGCTCATCTTGCTCGCTGCTTTGCTCATCATCGGGCCGCTTTGGTGGGCGCGCGGATCGGAGTTCGGAGGAACAGACGACCAAGCGGAAAAAGCCATTCAAGCACTTCATCCGCAGTATCGCCCGTGGTTTGAGTCGATTTTTACCCCTCCTGGAGGCGAAGTCGAAACGCTGTTGTTCTCGTTGCAAGCCGCGCTTGGCGCCGGTGTGATCGGCTATGTCATCGGGTTGTACAAAGGACGATCGGAGCGGAAAAACAGCCATGATTCGCGAGTTTGATCGTTGGGCGTATGAAAATCGACTCCGCTCTTGGGGAGCGGAATGGAAATGGCTTATGGCCTCCGTTCTGCTTCTTATCGTCATGACCGGGGGCTGGCGCGAGCAATTGATCGTGCTTGGCGGGATGGCATACTGGATTATGGGGAGTGCAGGTGTACCGTTTTCCTTGTATGGAAAAGCAATGTTGGCCGCCTGTGCCTTCTTGGCCCCCAGCTTGCTGACGCTTGTCGTGTCGGTGTCTTTTCCGTTTCGAATTTCAATGATGGATAGCCAGTTGCAACTGGCTGCAGAGCTGGCCATTCGCTCTCTCGCCGCCTGGTCGTGCCTGTTTTTCGCCCTCATTACGACTCCGATGCCGGAGTTATTTTCCGTACTGCGAAGAATGCACCTCCCAGCTGCGCTCGTTGAACTTTGCTTTCTTATGTACCGCTTCATCTTTTTATTGGAACAGGCGGCCGCTGAGCTTATGTTGGCGTTGCGCGCCCGCAGCGGGGGGGCGCATTGGCGCCACGGTGTGATGCTGATGTATCAATTATGGATGAAAACGTGGCAATCGTATGAAGCATATAGCCGTTCACTTGCCGCCCGGGGCGGGATGGCGACGGTCGCATATACGCATCAAGCGAAAAAAGCGAGTGTGCGCCCTGTTGATATTGCGGCCGGCATCATAATGGCTCTGCTGCTTGGGGTGGCATGGCGGAAAGGGTGAAAACGTTGCTATTGCGAATGGAACAGGTGAAGTATGCTTACCATTCAACGCATTATGTGCTGAATGGGATTGATTGGGAGATTCTAGAAGGAAAAAAGTACGCTTTGATCGGGCCGAACGGATGCGGCAAAACGACGCTGTTTCTTCATTTGAATGGGCTGTTGCGGGCGCAGGAAGGAACGGTATATTGGAAAGGGCGCAACATGTATGAACGCGGCGCTGATTGGGCGCAATGGCGACGGGAAGTCGGCATCGTCTTTCAAAACCCGGAGCATCAAATTTTGGCCCCGCTTGTGCGCGATGAATTGACGATCAGCCTCACTCATGCCGGTGTCGATGCGGAAAGCATGAAGAAGGCGCTCGTTTCGATCGCAGAAGAATACAAACTCCATTCTTGGTTGGACCGTCCGACCCACCAACTTAGCCTCGGGCAGAAAAAATGGCTGACCCTTTGCTGCACGATGGCCACCAAGCCGGACTTGCTCGTGCTTGATGAACCAACCGCCTACTTGGACCAGCATCAGACAAAGCAGTTTCTCAAGCAAATTGATGCGATTCACCAGGCGGGGACGACGGTGTTGATCGCCACCCATGACATGGATTTCGTCTGGCAGTGGGCGGATGTCGTCGCGGTCATGCACGAAGGACGCGTCGTGATGCAAGGGGAGCCGGAAGACGTGTTTGCCGACCGTCAGCGGCTTTTGGACATTCGTTTGGATGTTCCGCTTTTTGTGCGGCTTTGGCAAGAGTGGCGGCCAAAGGAAAAGAACGTGCCCCGATGTTTTGTACCATGAAGGGAAATAAGCGGCGGCGAATTCGTTATGGAAAGTGGGCCTAATTGGCAAAGGAGGGGGATCATGATGAGCGGCAAATTGCTCATTGTCGGCTTTGGCCCGGGAAGCGTCGACCATATGACGAAACGGGCTCGGGAAGCGATTGAAGAAAGCGACGTCATCATTGGCTACAAAACGTACATCGAACTTGTGCGCGATCTGATTGTCGGAAAGGAAATCATCAGCACGGGCATGACGGAAGAGGTGAGCCGCGCCCAAGCGGCGGTGAAATGGGCGGAGCGCGGCAAAACGGTCGCCGTCATTTCAAGCGGTGACGCCGGGTTGTACGGCATGGCCGGGCTCGTGTATGAAGTGCTGATCGAAAAAGGGTGGACGAAAGACAGCTCGATTGAAGTCGAAGTCATCCCCGGCATTTCCGCGATCCATTCGTGCGCCGCGCTGCTTGGCGCACCGATTATGCACGATGCGTGCACGATCAGCTTGAGCGACCATTTGACGCCGTGGGAGCTGATTGAAAAGCGGATTGACGCCGCCGCCGCGGCCGATTTTGTCATCGCGCTTTACAACCCGAAAAGCGGACGGCGCACTAGACAGATTGTGGAAGCACAGCGCATCCTGCTCCGCCATCGGTCTCCGGAAACCCCGGTCGGTCTGGTGAAAAGCGCGTACCGCGAGCGGCAGCATATCGTCCTCACCGACTTGGCGCATATGCTTGACCATGAGATCGGCATGTTGACGACGGTGATTATCGGCAACTCAACGACATTCGTCCATGACGGCGTGATGATCACGCCGCGCGGCTACCAGCGCAAGTATCAACTAGCAGCCGCCGTCCAGCCGCTCAAACCGCATGAACGGCTGCGCAAAGAAGCGGAGCCGTGGGCGCTTGACCAGACGAAACCGCTGGAAGATGAGGACGAAGGAAGCACGGGGGCATCAGGACCGTCCGAAGCGGCTGTCCTCGCCGGGGACAACCAGAAGGATCGTGCTTTCACCGCCTTGGCCACCGCGGTTCGACCGCCGTCTGTTGCCGCGGCCACGAAGGAGGCCGAGCCAACGCCGCTGGCTGCCGTTTTGCCGACGCTTGCCGCGCCGCTGGCAAAAACAGCCAAACGGCAGCCGACCGCCGCGCCAAAACGGGTGAAAGAAACAGCCGAAGACGCGCTCGCCGCTTTAGAGAGACGGAAAACAAGAAAGACGGCGGCCGTGTTGTTGGAAGCGGCGGTGAGCCCGGGCGTGGCCAATAAACAGTTCACCCCGGAACAGCTCATTGTGCTTGCGGAAGTGGTAGGGATGGATGGAAAAATGACCTACACACCGGATCATTATATGAAAATCGAACGGTTGACAGAGGACCCAGATGGGCTTGTGGCCCGTCTCGTTGACGCCGGACTGATCGTGATGCCGGTCGGTGATGTGCTGACGGTGAAGGCATGTGATTTTTGCGATGGAGAGAAAAAAGACGCCATTCCATACGCGGAGGAATTGGCTCGCCGATTTGGCGGCATGGCGCTGCCGAAAGAGTTGAAGCTTGGCATCAACGGCTGCGGGATGGCGTGCTACGGCGCGGTGCACGAAGACATCGGGCTTGTGTACCGGAAAGGGAAATTTGATTTGTTTTTGGGCGGGAAAACGGTCGGCCGCAACGCCCATCCCGGCCAGCTCGTCGCGGAAGGCATTCCGCCGGAAGAAATTGTGGCGGTTATGGCAGAAATCATCGAACAGTATCAAGAACAAGCACATCCAAATGAACGGTTTCATAAGTTTTTCCGCCGCGTGAAGCAAGTCGGACGTTTTTCACACGAAGAGGCAAAACCGGCCGCGTCCATCGAAATGCCAGCTTGCGGTGAGTGACGGAAGCATGCGTTATATAAGTGCAGCTTGAACGTCTGCAGATGTCGTTGGTGTCGAAGCGACGCATCTTTTTCCGACAGTCGATCGAATAACCGGCTGGTTCCATAAAAGAGCATAGATGGGCGCCTCGCATTTGGATGAAGCGCCCATCGAGTCATTGCGCTTATAGGGAACGGCGGAAGACGTCCGCTAACAAAAGGGGGAAAACAAGGATGAGAGCCATTTTATTTGTCGGCCATGGCAGCCGCGACCCGGAAGGGAACGAGCAAGTGCGGCAGTTTGTCGACCGCCTGCGGCCGCGTTTGCGCGATTCGTTTCATATTGAAACAAGTTTTTTAGAATTTGGCCGTCCGTCGATCGGCGAAGGAATCGAACGCTGCGCCGAAGCCGGGGCAATGGAAGTGGCGGTCATTCCGCTCATTTTATTGCCGGCCGGGCATTCGAAGCTGCATATCCCGGCGGAAATCGATGAGGCCAAAGCGCGCTATCCGCATATGATGTTCCGCTACGGCCGCCCCATCGGCGTCCATGAGCAGACATTTGCTATTTTGCGCGAACGATTGCAAGAAATCGGCGAGCGGCCGGAGCAGCCGGATGACGGAACAGCGGTCATTTTGCTTGGCCGCGGCGGGAGCGATCCGGATGCGAACAGCGACTTGTATAAAATCGCCCGCCTCTTTTGGGAACAGACCGGCTATGCGCTCATCGAGCCGGCGTTTATGGGCGTGACGACGCCGTCGCTTGATGATGCTGTCCGCCGCTGTCTCATGCTCGGAGCTAGGCGGATCGTTGTTCTTCCGTATTTTTTATTCACCGGCATCCTGATTAAGCGGCTTGAGCAGCAAATGGCGCAATACCAAGCTGAGCACTCGCATATCTCGTTTGCGCTTGCCGGCTATTTTGGATTTCATCCGAAGCTTGAGGAGATCGTGCTTGACCGCCTCAACGAGGTGCTCGGCCAAACGGTGGCGATGAATTGCGACATCTGTCAATATCGGCTGCACGCCGCCCATCATCACCATCATCATCACCATCATTGAAGGAGGAAGCGTCCGATGATTTTATTGTTAGCTGGAACAAGCGATGCCCGCGAATTGGCGGTGATGATCCAACAAGCCGGCTATAACGTAACCGCGACGGTCGTCACCGATCACGCGGCCGAACAGCTCCGATCGGCCGGCATTCGCGCCTATGTCGGCCGCTTGGATGCGTCCCAGCTTGCCGATCTGGCCAAAGCCGAGGGGGCCAAAGCGATTGTGGACGCGAGCCATCCATTTGCTGAAGAGGCGTCAAAAAACGCCATGCAAGCGGCAGCAGACGCCGGGTTGCCCTACATTCGCTACGAGCGGCAGGCGTCTTCGTTTTCATCCGAGAAGGTGACATTTGTCGACAGCTATGAAGAAGCGGCTGACTTGGCGGCGGAAAAAGGCGGCGTCGTGATGCTGACGACCGGCAGCAAAACGCTCGACATTTTCGCCGCGAGGCTCATCGGTCGCCCGGACGTCAAGGTGATTGCGCGGATGCTGCCGCGGAAAGACAATCTCGACAAATGCGAGCGGCTCGGGTTTTCCCAAGAGCAGATCGTCATGATGCAAGGGCCGTTTACGAAAGAGCTCGATCGGGCGCTATACCGCCATTTTGGCGTCACGGTCGTCGTCACGAAAGAAAGCGGCAAAGTCGGGTTTGTCGATGAGAAAATCGCTGCCGCCGAGGAGCTCGGCATTGATGTCATCGTCATCCGCCGCCCACGGTTGTCATACGGCATCGTGCATCACGATTTTGCCGGCGTGCTCGAGGCGTTGAAGCAGCATGCGCCGCTTCCGGCCGTGTAAAGAATGGGATTCTAGCGGCCGCTCATGCAAGCGATCATGAAGAAAGGAGAGAATTGTCATGGACTTCCATACAACATTTCGTCCGGCGACGGTGCAGCCGGAACAAATTGAAGCGCGCAGCTTTCAAATCATTGATGAAGAGATCGGCGAGCATTCATTTACAGAAGAACAATACCGAATCGTTCAGCGCGTCATCCATGCATCGGCTGATTTTGAGCTGGGCAAAAGCCTCATTTTCCACCCGGATGCGATCCGCTCAGGCATTGATGCCATTCGCAGCGGCAAGCTCGTCGTCGCCGATGTGCAAATGGTGCAAGCCGGCGTCAATCAAGCGCGGCTTGCGAAGTTCGGCAGCGCGGTGCGCGTCTATATTTCTGATGAAGACGTGATCGCTGAAGCGAAACGGTTGAATACGACGAGGGCGATTGTGGCTATGCGCAAAGCGGTGAAAGAAGCGGAAGGCGGCATTTTTGCCATCGGCAACGCTCCGACAGCGTTATTGGAGCTCATTCGCCTCATCAAAGAAGGAGAGGCGCGGCCGGGATTGGTGATCGGCTTGCCGGTCGGATTCGTCTCGGCGGCGGAATCGAAAGAAGAATTGGCGAAGCTCGATGTGCCGTTCATCACCAACCGCGGCCGCAAAGGAGGAAGCACCGTGACCGTCGCTGCCTTGAATGCTTTATCGCTGCTCGCCGAGCGAGCGTGACGAACGATGGAAACGAAAAAAACGCTGCGTGAAGGGTATACGACCGGATCGTGCGCGACAGCGGCAACGAAAGCCGCGCTCACGGCGCTCATCACTGGCCAAGTGCAGGCGGAGGCGACGATTCGGATTCCGATCGGGCGGGTGGTGACCTTTTCGCTCGCCTCTTGTTCGTTCGATGGCGAAACGGCGACGGCCTCGGTCGTGAAGGATGGCGGCGATGACCCAGATGCGACGCACGGCGCGCTCATCGTTTCCACTGTCTCGTGGGCCTCGTCGCCGGGCGTTCATATCGACGGCGGTGAAGGGGTCGGACGCGTCACCAAACCCGGCTTGCCGGTGCCGGTCGGGGAAGCGGCGATCAATCCAGTGCCGCGGCAAATGATCCGCGAAGCCGTCAATGAAGTGCTGGCGCAATACGGTCTACATCGCGGGGTGAAGGTCGTCATTTCTGTGCCCGGCGGCGAGGAAATCGCCAAAAAAACGTTGAACCCGAGACTAGGCATCATTGGCGGCATTTCGATTTTGGGGACGCGCGGCATCGTCGTTCCGTTCTCCACCGCCGCCTACCGGGCGAGCATCGTGCAGGCGCTTCAAGTGGCGAAAGCGAACGGCTGCCGCCATGTTGTCATCACGACCGGGGGGCGGAGCGAGAAATACGCCATGCAAGAATATCCACATTTGCCGGAAGAAGCGTTTATCGAAATGGGCGATTTTGTCGGCTTTACGCTGAAACAATGCAAACGGCTTGGCATCAAGATGGTGTCGATGGTCGGGATGATGGGAAAATTTTCGAAAGTCGCTCAAGGAGTGATGATGGTGCACTCGAAAAGCGCCCCGGTCGACTTTGGCTTTTTGGCTGCCATCGCCGAGCAGGCAGGTGCTGGCCCAGAACTGGTGGCTGCGGTGCGCGGCGCGAATACGGCGGCGCAAGTCGGCGACATGATGCAAGAGGCCGGTTGCATGAAGTTTTTCGAGCTTTTGTGCGAAGCGTGCTGCCAGGCGGCGCTTCACGAAGTGGGAGGCGGTCTGACGGTGGCGACGTCCATTTACACAATGAACGGACAACAATTAGGAAAGGCGGTGCAGACCGATGGGGACGATGAAGTTGATCGGTGTGGGTGCTGATGGGCAAGCAAGTCTTCCTGAGCTGTATCGACGCTGGATTGATGAAAGCGAGCTGCTTGTCGGCGGCGAACGGCAGCTGGCGATGTTTCCTGAATACAAAGGAGAAACGATCATCATCCGCCGCGGACTGGCGGAGCTGGTGGAGCGGCTCCGCCATGAGACGCGCAACACGGTCGTGCTTGCTTCCGGCGATCCGCTCTTTTACGGCATCGGCAGCTATTTGGCCGGCAAATTGCCGATCGACGTGTATCCGGCCGTCAGCTCAGTGCAATGGGCGTTTGCGAAAATGGGCGAGTCTTGGCAAGACGCGGCGTTTGTCAGCGTCCATGGCCGGCCGNGTAGCCAATGAAAAAATGAAGCCGAAAACTCTTTTACGGCATCGGCAGCTATTTGGCCGGCAAATTGCCGATCGACGTGTATCCGGCCGTCAGCTCAGTGCAATGGGCGTTTGCGAAAATGGGCGAGTCTTGGCAAGACGCGGCGTTTGTCAGCGTCCATGGCCGGCCGCTCACCGGTTTGGCTCAGCGGATCGACGGGCGGCGCAAAGTCGCCATCTTAACCGATGAGACGAACTCGCCGGCCGCCATCGCCCGCTATTTGCTCGAGTACGGCATGACGGAATATGAGGCGTTTGTCGGCGAGGAGCTCGGCGGGCCGAATGAGCGATGCCGGTTTTTCAAGCTAGAAGAAATGGCAGAAACCGAGTTTCTTCCATTAAATATAGTCATTTTGAGGCAAACCGCTCCTGGTCCGATTTGGCCGCTCGGCATTGACGATGATGAATTTTTCCAACGCAAGCCGGACAAAGGGCTGATTACAAAGAAAGAAATTCGCGTCTTAAGCGTAAGCGCCTTGCGCTTGCGCCCGGACAGCGTCGTCTGGGACATTGGGACGTGCACCGGTTCGGTCGCGATTGAAGCGGCGAAAATCGCCCGCGACGGGGCGGTGTTTGCGATTGAAAAAAATGAATACGACCTCGAGATTTGCCGGCAAAACTTGCGCAAATTCCGCGTTGACATCACGCTTGTGCACGGCAGGGCGCCCGATCGGCTCGATGAGTTTGCCGACCCGGATGCCATCTTTATCGGCGGCACGTCAGGCGCGATGTCGCCGTTGTTGGACGTCTGTGCGAAACGGCTGAAGAAAAATGGACGCATCGTGATCAACGCGGCAACGGTTGAGACGCTTGCTGAAGCGGGCTGCGAGCTGCGCAGCCGTGGATTTCATGTTGACATCACGCTCGCGCAAGTGTCGCGAAGCAAGCCCATTTTAGAGTTGACGCGCTTTGAGGCGCTCAATCCGGTGTATATCATGACAGCCAAGCGGGAGGGAGACGAATGACCGGCACGTTGTACGGCATCGGTGTTGGCCCGGGCGATCCAGAGCTCATGACGGTGAAAGCATACCGCCGCCTAAAAGAAGCGGATGTCATCGCCTATCCAAAAAAAGGGCGGCAAAGCAAAAGCTATGCGGAACAAATTATTGATGCGTATTTTGCGCCAGAGGAAAAACGGCGGCTCGGCCTGCATTTTCCGATGACAAAAGACCGAGCCTTGCTTGAGCCGAAGTGGAACGAGGCGGCGGACGCCATTTGGGCGGAGCTGTCGGCCGGGCGCGATGTCGCGTTTGTGACCGAAGGCGATCCGCTGTTGTACAGCACGTTCATCCATTTGATGCACGTAATGGAGCGCCGCTATCCGGAAGCGCCGATTGAAGTCGTCCCCGGCGTCAGTTCGGCCAACGCTGCTGCCGCTAGGCTTCGTCTGCCGCTGGCGGATGGTGATGAAACCGTGGCGATCGTGCCCGCCCGCGACGATGTTGAGGCGATGAAAGCAGTGCTTCTTGAGCACGATTGCGTTGTCTTTTTTAAAGTGGCGAAAGTGATCGATTTGCTGGTTCGTCTGTTGCGGGAACTCGATTTGCTTCATCGCGCCGCTGTTGTGACGAAAGTTTTTCGGCCTCTTTTTCTTAGCACTCANGGCGAAAGTGATCGATTTGCTGGTTCGTCTGTTGCGGGAACTCGATTTGCTTCATCGCGCCGCTGTTGTGACGAAAGTGACGTCCGGCGAGGAAGTCGTGTGGAAGGTCGAGGAGCTCGACGGAGCGGAACTCGAATATTTGACATTGATGGTGGTGAGAAAGTGAAGCTGTATATCGTAGGGGCGGGGCCGGGAGCGCCGGATTTGATCACGGTTCGCGGCGCCGAGCTTCTCGCTGCTGCCGACGCCATTTTTTACACCGACTCGCTAGTGAGCGCGGAATTGATCGAGCGCTACCGGAAGCCGGATGCTGACGTTTTCCATACCGCCGGCATGCATTTAGAAGAAATGGTCGCGGCAATGGCGGAGCAAGTGAAACAAGGACGGCTTGTCGTGCGCGTCCATACCGGTGATCCATCGATTTACGGGGCGACGCTTGAGCAAATCGCCTTGTTGAAAGAAGAAGGAATTGAAGTGGAAATCGTCCCCGGCGTCAGTTCGGCGTTTGCCGCCGCGGCCGCCGTGCAGGCGGAGCTCACCGTTCCGGAATTGACGCAGACGGTCATTTTCACCCGCGCCGAGGGGCGGACGCCGATGCCGCCGCGTGAGAAATTGCAGGAGCTGGCGCAGCATCATTGCACGCTCGTTCTTTTTTTAAGCGCGACGCTTGCCAAAAAAGTAAGCGCGGCGCTCCTTGAAGCGGGTTGGAGCGGTGATACGCCTGTCGCGATCGTCTATAAGGCGACATGGCCGGATGAAGTCGTGATTCGTTCCACCGTTGCCACAATGGCTGACGATATGCGGCGCCATGGTGTGACGAAACACGCGATCATGTTGGCCGGTTGGGCGCTCGATCCCCATATTCATGAGCGCGGCTACCGTTCGAAGCTGTACGACCGCACGTTTACGCACGGATATCGAAAGGGGGAGAAGTAAGGTGGGAGTTGCTGCCGCGAACAACAAAAGACACGGCGCCTATGCTGTCGTGGCCATTACGAAACACGGGGTCGAGATCGCCCGACGCCTTGGAGGCGCTCTTGCGGGAGCGGACGTTTATTATACGGATAAATTCGCCCGCGGCGATGAAGCCAAGCACGGGATCCGCTTGTTTTCCGGCAACGTCAGGGCCTTGTTGCCGGAGTTGTTCGCCCGCTATGACGGACTCATTTGCATCATTTCGCTCGGCGCTGTCGTACGGATGATCGCTCCGCTGTTAAAAGACAAAAAGACCGATCCTGCGGTCGTGGTGATCGATGATAAGGCTGAACATGTGATCAGTGTTCTTTCCGGCCATTTGGGCGGAGCGAACGAACTGACGCGGCGCGTTGCTGCCATTTTAAGCGCCCGCCCGGTCATTACGACCGCTTCTGACGTGCAGCAGACAATCGCCGTCGATCTGTTCGGTCGCCAGTTCGGCTGGGAATGGGAATCAGCTGACAAGCTGACGCCGGTGAGCGCCGCGGTCGTGAATGAAGAGCCTGTCGCGATCGTGCAAGAGTCGGGGGAAACCGGCTGGTGGCCGGAAGGGCGGCCATTGCCCAAAAACATTGCCGTGTACGGCTCGATCGCGGAAGCGCTCGCTGCCCGCCCGGCGGCCGCGCTTGTGGTCACTCATCGCTTGCTTGCGCCGGAAGAAGAGGCCATTTTGCAAAACGGCGTTTTGTATCGCCCGAAAGTAATCGCGCTTGGCATCGGCTGCAACCGCGGCACATCGGCTGACGAAATCGAAGCGGTCATCCATGAGACGCTCAATGAGCTGCGCTTTTCGATGAAAAGCGTCAAAGCGGTGTGCACCATTGATTTGAAAAAGGATGAACAAGGACTTTTGGAGGTAGTCAACAAATATAGATGGGAATTGGTTGCGTATACGCCAGAAGAGCTGAACACGGTGTCGATCGAAGCGCCGTCGGAAACGGTGTACCGCTACACCGGCGCGTATGGGGTGAGCGAGCCGGCGGCGAAATTGTACAGCGGGGCCGATCGGCTGGCGCTGGTGAAAAAGAAGTCCGGCAATGTGACGATTTCCGTGGCGCTCATCGATCATCAAAAGAAAGCGACCATGCAGGGAAAGGGGAAAGAGGCATGCGACGGCTTGTCATCGCCGCACCGGGAAGCGGCGCCGGCAAAACGACCGTGACGCTTGGATTGATGGCGGCCATGAGGCAGCAAGGATATACGGTGCAAGGGTTTAAATGCGGCCCGGACTACATCGATCCGACTTACCATACGGCTGTGACCGGCCGGCCGGCGCGCAACTTGGACAGTTGGATGATGGGAAGCGAAGCGGTCAAAACGGTGCTCGCCAACGGTTGTCAAGGGGCTGATATCGCCATCATCGAGGGGGTGATGGGGCTGTTTGACGGGAAACAGCCGCTTTCTGACGAGGGGGCGACGGCTGAAATCGCCGTATTGACCGAAAGCCCGGTGCTGCTTGTCGTCGATTGTTCCGGCATGGCCCGCAGCGCCGCCGCCATCGTCCATGGGTTTCAAACGTTTCGCCCCGATGTGCGCCTCGCCGGCGTATTTGCCAACCGCGTCGGCAGCGAAGGGCATTTTCGGCTCGTCAAAGCGGCAGTCGAGCAAACGTGCGGGGTGCCGGTCGTCGGGTTTCTCACGCAAGACGAAGCGTTGGCGCTGCCAGAGCGCCATTTAGGGCTCGTGCCGTCGGTGGAGCGCGGCGAACTGGATTCGTTTTTTGCCGATCTGGGGAGAAAGGTGGCGCGCACGATCGATTGGGAGACGCTCCTTTCGATTGCAGAAGCGCCAGCCCTTTGTTCTCCGGCGCCGCTCATTCGCCCTTCGCGGCCGTATCGCGTGCGCGTGGCGGTTGCCAAAGATGCCGCCTTTCATTTTTACTATCCGGAGAATCTGGAGATGCTTTCTGCCTGCGGCGCGGAGCTTGTCTACTTTTCTCCGCTCGCCGGCGAGCCGCTTCCGGATGGGGTGAACGGATTGTATATCGGCGGCGGGTTTCCGGAAGAGTTTGCCGCCGAGCTCGCCAGGCAAGCCGCGGTCAAACAGTCGATCCGCGCCGCCATCGAACACGGGTTGCCGACGTTGGCCGAGTGCGGCGGGTTTATGTTTCTCAC
>NZ_AYSF01000076.1:0-9476 GCF_000498995.1 Geobacillus thermopakistaniensis | reverse complement strand
AGCTGGCCATGAAAAATCAGGCCGAAAAGCGCATTTACGCGGTGTTTGCCCAGCCCGAGGCGCAATTTTTCCGCACGTTTCCGACGCGCGAACATTTTAAATGGTTTTACGCCTTTTTGCATCAACACCGTTCGTTTCCGCTCGCCAAGCGCGGTGGTGAGCTGGCCCGCGCCCGCGGTTGGACGGAAGAGACGGTTCATTTTATGGCGAAAGTATTTTTAGAGCTTGACTTTATCAGCGAACAAAACGGCGTCATTTCGCTCGTTCATCAGCCGGCGAAGCGCGATTTGCACGAATCGCCGACGTACCGCCGGCGGCGGGACGAGCTCGAGGCGGAGCATCAGTTAGTCTATTCCACTTACGAGCAATTGAAACGCTGTTTGGCGGAAATGACACGTTCGCAAACGCACGAGGAGGCAAACGTATCATGGACTTAAAACAATACATTACGATTGTGCCCGATTTCCCGAAGCCGGGCATCATGTTTAAAGATATTACAACGCTGATGGACAACGGTCCGGCGTACAAATATGCGACCGACCAAATTGTTCAATATGCGCGCGAAAAACAAATCGATATCGTCGTTGGTCCGGAAGCGCGCGGCTTTATCATCGGATGCCCAGTCGCCTATGCGCTTGGCGTCGGATTTGCGCCGGTGCGCAAGGAAGGGAAGCTGCCGCGCGAAGTCGTCCGTGTGGAGTATGGCCTGGAATATGGAACAGATGTCTTGACGATGCATAAAGATGCCATTAAGCCAGGGCAGCGCGTGTTGATCACCGACGACTTGCTGGCGACGGGCGGGACGATGCGGGCGACGATCGATTTGGTGGAACAGCTCGGCGGAGTGGTGGCCGGATTGGCGTTTTTGATTGAGCTTACCGAGCTTGGCGGCCGCAAAAAATTGGAAGGCTACGATATTTTGACGCTGATGCAGTTTTAAACAGTCGACATTGTTCGCATCTTCGGATACAATAAAGAAAAAAGGGGCACTCACACATGAGTGCTCTTTCTTATTAACCGTATGAACGCAACGGACCTCTGTGCTTTGCAGCTTCAATTTTAATCGATTAAAAAGGTGATTCAACCCTATGGCCAATGAACAAGTGCTGACAGCGGAGCAAGTGTTTGAACGAGCGAGCTGTTATTTGTCGGAACAAGACGTCGCCTTTTTGAAAAAGGCGTATGAGTTTGCCAAGCACGCCCATCGCGACCAATTTCGGAAATCGGGCGAACCATACATCATCCATCCGATTCAAGTCGCGGGCATTTTGGTGGACTTAAAGATGGACGCGACAACGATCGCCGCCGGGTTTTTGCATGATGTCATCGAAGACACCGAGGCGACAAAAGAAGACCTCGAGCGCGAGTTCGGCGCGGAAGTGGCGATGCTTGTCGACGGGGTGACGAAGCTTGGGAAAATTAAATATAAATCGCAGGAAGAACAGCAGGCGGAAAACCACCGGAAAATGTTTTTGGCCATGGCGCAAGATATCCGGGTCATTTTGATCAAGCTCGCCGACCGGCTGCACAATATGCGGACATTGAAACATTTGCCGGCCGAAAAACAGCGGCGCATTGCCAATGAGACGCTCGAAATTTTCGCTCCGCTCGCGCATCGGCTCGGCATTTCGAAAATCAAATGGGAGCTTGAGGATACGGCGCTTCGCTATTTAAACCCGCAGCAATATTACCGCATCGTCAATTTAATGAAGAAAAAGCGGGCCGAGCGCGAGCAATATTTGGAGGAAGTCATTCAAGAAGTGCGCGAACGGCTCAACGAAGTGCATATTCCTTGCGAAATTTCCGGGCGTCCGAAACATATTTACAGCATTTATCGAAAAATGGTGATGCAAAATAAACAGTTCAACGAAATTTACGATTTGCTCGCTGTCCGCATCATCGTCAACAGCATCAAAGACTGCTATGCTGTGCTCGGCATTATTCATACATGCTGGAAGCCAATGCCAGGCCGCTTCAAAGACTACATCGCCATGCCGAAGCCGAACATGTACCAATCGCTCCATACGACGGTGATCGGCCCAAAAGGCGAACCGCTTGAGGTGCAAATCCGCACGTTTGAAATGCATCAAATCGCCGAGTTCGGGATTGCTGCCCACTGGGCGTACAAAGAAGGAAAGACGATCAAACCCAACTCGTTTGAAGAAAAGCTGTCTTGGTTTCGGGAAATTTTGGAATGGCAAAACGACGCCAGCAATGCCGAAGAGTTCATGGAATCGCTCAAGATGGATTTGTTTTCCGACATGGTGTTCGTCTTCACGCCAAAAGGCGATGTCATCGAGCTGCCGGCCGGATCGGTGCCAATCGATTTCGCTTACCGCATCCATTCGGAAATCGGCAACAAGACGATCGGGGCGAAAGTCAACGGCAAAATGGTGCCGCTTGACTACAAGCTGCAAACGGGCGACATCGTCGAAATTTTAACTTCCAATCATTCGTACGGTCCGAGCCAAGACTGGCTGAAACTGGCGAAAACGTCGCAGGCGCGCAACAAAATCCGCCAGTTTTTCAAAAAGCAACGGCGCGAAGAAAACATCGAAAAAGGCAAAGAGATGGTGGAAAAAGAGGTGCGCAGCCTCGGCTTTGAGCCGAAAGAAGTGATGACGGCCGACAACGTAAAGCGCGTCGCCGAAAAGTTCAACTTCTCGAACGAAGACGATATGTATGCGGCAGTCGGCTATCATGGCATCACAGCGGCGCAAATCGCCCATCGGTTGACGGAAAAATGGCGAAAGCAGCGCGATCTCGAGGAACAGCAGCGCAAACTGGCCGAAGCGGTCTTCGAAGCCAAGCTGCCAGCTGGCAAAAAGCGCGACTGCGGCATTCGCGTCCAAGGAATGGACAACTTGCTCATCCGTTTGTCGCGCTGCTGCAACCCGGTGCCGGGGGATGAAATCATCGGCTTTATTACCCGCGGCCGCGGCATTTCCGTCCACCGCGCCGATTGCCCGAACGTCAAGACCGAAGAAGCGGCCGATCGGTTGATTGCCGTAGAATGGGAAAGCGGGGCAAACGGCGAGCGCGAATATAACGTGGACATTGAGATCACCGGATTTGACCGCCGCGGTTTGCTGAATGAGGTGCTGCAGGCGGTCAATGAAACGCGAACAGACATTTCCGCCGTCTCGGGACGCTCCGATCATCGCCATAAAATCGCGACGATCCATATGACGATCGCCATTCATAATTTGAGCCACTTGCAAAAAGTCGTCGAACGAATCAAACAAATTCCCGACATTTATTCCGTCCAGCGTTTGATGAACAACTAAGGGCGGCGAAAGGAGGAAGGCGAGTGAGAGCGGTCATCCAGCGGGCGAAAGAGGCCAAAGTCACCGTCGACGGCGAGACGGTCGGAGCGATCGATGCCGGGCTTGTCGTCCTTCTTGGCGTCACACACGAGGACACGGAGGACGATGCTGCCTATTTGGCTGAGAAAATCGCTCATTTGCGTATTTTTGAAGATGAAGACGGAAAAATGAACCGCTCCTTGCTTGACGTCGGCGGGGCGGTGCTGTCGGTGTCGCAGTTCACCCTTTACGGCGACTGCCGAAAAGGCCGGCGCCCGAACTTTATGGCGGCGGCCAAGCCCGACCATGCCTTGCCGCTGTATGAGGCGTTCAACGCCGCTTTGCGCGAAAGAGGCGTTCATGTAGAAACCGGCGTATTCGGTGCGATGATGGACGTATCGCTCACAAACGACGGGCCGGTCACCTTGATCATCGACAGCAGCGAGAAACCGGGAAACCGATGAAGTTTCCCGGTTTCTTTTTTATTTTCGGCGAAAAATGGGAAAGATGAAAACAAGTGCGGCAATAAGAAAGGAGGAGCGCGATGCGGCAAACCAAAAGAGGCGAGCAGGCGCATCGGGCGGACGATGTGTTGTCCGCCGACTTTCACGAATGGGTGCGGCTCGAGGCCCAATATAGAGCGTTTGAGTTGGCATCCGAATTCGGTGTGGCGCCGAAAGACGTACAAATGTTGAAAAAACAGCAGCCCCGTCCGTAAACATGGCGAGTTGGAAGGAGCGCACGCGGCGTGTGGATGTTTCGTGGGCCGAGGCGGTGTGGCCGTTTAGACGAAAAAGCTGCGAATAAAAATGTCCATCCCTGTGAGCGCTGCGCATCCGCTCAACACTGATCCGGCTCGGTAGAGGAAAAAATCCATTGCATATGTATTGACAAACATATGCCCCTATATGATAATAAGTATTGGTTTAAAATTATTATAAACTAACAGTCGCAGGAGGTAGATGAAGCAATGTCTTTGGTTGGGAAAAAAGTACAACCATTCCGTGCCCAAGCGTATCACAACGGCGAATTCATCGAAGTGACAGAGCAAGACTTCATGGGAAAATGGAGCATCGTTTGCTTCTATCCAGCGGACTTTACGTTCGTCTGCCCGACGGAGCTCGAAGATTTGCAAGACCACTACGCGACGTTCAAAGAACTTGGCGTGGAAGTGTACTCGGTTTCGACCGACACCCACTTTACGCATAAAGCATGGCACGATACATCGCCAGCCATCAGCAAAATCGAATACGTGATGATCGGCGATCCTTCGCATCAACTGTCGCGCATGTTTGATGTGCTCGATGAAGAACAAGGATTGGCGCAGCGCGGCACGTTCATCATTGACCCAGACGGCGTCATTCAAGCGGTGGAAATCAATGCGGACGGCATCGGCCGCAACGCCAGCACGCTGATTGATAAAATTAAAGCGGCCCAATACGTGCGCAACCATCCGGGTGAAGTCTGCCCGGCGAAATGGAAAGAAGGAGCGGAAACACTGAAGCCAAGCCTAGACCTCGTCGGCAAAATTTAAGGGGGCTTAGGAGATGCTGTTGGATGCTGACATCAAGGCGCAACTAGCCCAGTATTTGCAATTGCTTGAAAATGATATTGTCTTGACGGTAAGCGCGGGAGACGACAACGTTTCCCGCGATATGCTTGCTTTAATCGATGAATTAACGGCGATGTCGTCGAAAATCAAAGTCGAAAAAGCGAAGCTGGAACGAACGCCAAGCTTCAGCGTCAACCGGGTCGGCGAAAACACCGGCATCACCTTCGCCGGCGTGCCGCTCGGCCATGAATTTACGTCCCTCGTTTTGGCGTTGCTTCAAGTGAGCGGGCGGCCGCCGAAAGTCAGCCAAGACGTCGTGGACCGCATTCAACAAATCAGAGGCAAACATCATTTTGAAACGTACGTCAGCTTGACCTGCCACAACTGCCCGGACGTCGTCCAAGCGCTCAACATCATGAGCGTGTTGAACCCAGACATTTCGCATACGATGATCGACGGGGCGGCGTTTAAAGAAGAAGCGGAGCAAAAAGGGATTATGGCCGTACCGACGGTGTTTTTAAACGGCAAACTGTTCGCGAGCGGCCGCATGTCGCTTGAAGATATCCTCGCCAAATTAGGGAGTGCTCCGGATGCTTCTTCCTTCGCCGACAAAGAGCCATTCGATGTGTTGGTAGTCGGCGGCGGCCCTGCGGGTGCGACAGCAGCCATTTACGCAGCGCGCAAAGGCATTCGCACTGGGATTGTTGCGGAGCGCTTCGGTGGACAAATTTTAGATACGCTCGGCATTGAAAACTTTATCAGCGTCAAATATACGGAAGGACCGAAGCTTGCGGCCAGCATTGAGGAACATGTGAAGCAATACAACGTCGACATCATGAACTCGCAGCGGGCAAAACGACTCGAGAAAAAAGACTTGATTGAAGTCGAGTTGGAAAACGGCGCCGTGTTGAAAAGCAAAACGGTTGTGATCGCAACGGGCGCCCGTTGGCGCAACCTTGGCGTGCCGGGCGAGGAAGAGTTCAAAAACAAAGGGGTCGCCTATTGCCCGCATTGCGACGGCCCGCTGTTCGAAGGGAAGCACGTGGCGGTCATCGGCGGCGGGAACTCTGGAGTCGAAGCGGCGATTGACCTCGCTGGCATCGCCAGCCATGTGACGCTGCTTGAGTTCGCCCCTGAACTCAAGGCCGATGCTGTTTTGCAAGATCGTTTGTACAGCTTGCCGAACGTAACGGTGATTAAAAACGCGCAAACGACGGAAATCACCGGCACGGACAAAGTCAACGGCTTGACGTACATTGACCGGGAAACAGGGGAAGAACATCATATCGAATTGCAAGGCGTGTTCGTGCAAATCGGCCTTGTTCCGAACACCGAATGGTTGGAAGGAACGGTGGAACGGAATCGCTTCGGTGAAATTATCGTCGATAAACGCGGCGCGACGAACATTGAAGGCGTCTTTGCCGCGGGCGACTGCACGGACAGCGCCTATAAGCAAATCATTATTTCGATGGGCTCGGGTGCAACCGCAGCGTTAAGCGCGTTTGATTATTTGATTCGCCATTAAAGAGAGCCGAAGGTGGACCGCCTCTTCGATCCCATGGAGGGGCGGTTCAATGAATCGGCTCTCTTTTTTTACAACAAGGAGAAAAATGCGATGAGACATCAAGGTTTTTCTCTTTGCGAACAACCATGAATCACAGCTGCTAGGACAACTTGACAAACGGGCGAGATTGTCCGTAATATAAAATTACATCTTTCTCATACGGAACAACCGATGATGGAGAAAAGTAGTTAAGGTCCACATGGCCAGAGAGGAAGCGCCCAAGGCTGCGAGCGCTTCTCCATGATGGCTTAACGAAAGACACTCCGTAGGTTTCCCTTTGAACGCGCTTTGCGCCAGTAAAGGGGAACGTGTGCCATGCGTTAATGGCGACAAGCGGAAGCCGGATCGGCTTCAATTAGGGTGGCACCGCGGGAATGACGCTCTCGTCCCTATCGATCACAGGGACAAGGGCGTTTTATTTTGGGCAAAGGAGGATGAGCATGGCTTTTCAAATTCCAAGAGGGACACAAGATGTGCTGCCGGGTGACTCGGAAAAATGGCAATATGTCGAGCACATTGCCCGCAGCCTCTGCAGCCGGTATGGGTATCAGGAAATCCGGACGCCGATTTTTGAACATACGGAGCTTTTTTTGCGCGGCGTGGGGGATACAACGGACATTGTGCAAAAAGAAATGTACACGTTCGAAGACAAAGGGGGGCGCGCGCTGACGCTCCGCCCGGAAGGAACGGCGCCGGTTGTCAGAGCGTTTGTCGAGCATAAGCTGTACGGCAGTCCGAACCAGCCGCTGAAATTGTATTACAGCGGGCCGATGTTTCGCTACGAGCGTCCGGAAGCGGGACGGTTCCGCCAGTTCGTCCAGTTCGGCGTCGAGGCGCTCGGCAGCAGCGATCCGGCGATTGACGCCGAGGTGATGGCGCTAGCGATGCATATTTACGAAGCGCTTGGCTTAAAACGGATCCGGCTTGTCATTAACAGCTTGGGCGACCTTGACAGCCGCCGGGCGCACCGAGAGGCGCTTGTTCGCCATTTTTCAAACCGCATCCACGAGCTGTGCCCGGACTGCCAGACGAGGCTTCATACGAATCCGCTCCGCATTCTCGACTGCAAAAAAGACCGCGATCATGAGCTGATGGCGACGGCGCCGTCGATTTTAGACTATTTAAATGACGAATCGCGCGCCTATTTTGAGAAAGTGAAACAATACTTGACAGCGCTCGGCATCCCGTTTGTCATCGATGCGCGGCTCGTGCGCGGGCTTGACTATTACAACCACACGACGTTTGAAATTATGAGCGAAGCGGAAGGATTTGGCGCGGCGGCGACGCTGTGCGGCGGCGGGCGTTACAACGGGCTTGTCCAAGAAATCGGCGGTCCGGAGACGCCGGGCATCGGCTTTGCCTTGAGCATCGAGCGGCTGTTGGCCGCCCTTGACGCCGAAGGAGTGGAATTGCCGGTGGAGAGTGGGCTTGACTGCTATGTCGTCGCTGTCGGTGAGCGGGCGAAAGACGAGGCGGTCCGCCTCGTTTATGCATTGCGCCGCTCCGGATTGAGGGTCGATCAAGATTATTTGGGCCGAAAATTGAAGGCGCAGCTGAAGGCCGCCGACCGGCTTGGGGCATCGTTTGTCGCCATTATCGGCGATGAAGAACTCGAGAGACAGGAAGCGGCGGTAAAGCATATGGCGAGCGGCGAGCAAACGAATGTACCGCTCGGCGAGTTGGCGCACTTTTTGCATGAACGGATCGGGAAGGAGGAGTGAGCGAATGGAACGCACATATTATTGCGGAGAAGTGCCGGAAACGGCCGTCGGCGAGCGCGTCGTGCTCAAAGGCTGGGTGCAAAAGCGCCGCGACTTAGGCGGCCTCATTTTCATTGACTTGCGCGACCGAACGGGCATCGTCCAAGTTGTCGCCAGCCCGGACGTGTCGGCTGAAGCGCTGGCGGCAGCGGAGCGCGTGCGGAGCGAATACGTTTTAAGCGTCGAAGGAACGGTCGTCGCCCGCGCGCCCGAGACGGTCAATCCGAACATCGCGACCGGCCGCATTGAAATTCAGGCGGAACGAATCGAGATCATCAACGAGGCAAAAACGCCGCCGTTTTCGATTTCCGATGACACGGATGCGGCGGAAGACGTGCGCTTAAAATATCGGTATTTGGATTTGCGCCGCCCAGTCATGTTTCAAACACTGGCGCTTCGCCACAAAATCACAAAGACGGTGCGCGACTTTTTGGATAGCGAACGCTTTTTGGAAATTGAAACGCCGATGTTGACGAAAAGCACGCCGGAAGGGGCGCGTGACTATTTGGTGCCAAGCCGCGTCCATCCGGGCGAATTTTACGCCTTGCCGCAGTCGCCGCAAATTTTTAAGCAGCTGCTCATGGTCGGCGGCGTGGAACGGTACTACCAAATCGCCCGTTGCTTCCGTGACGAGGATTTGCGCGCTGACCGCCAGCCGGAATTTACGCAAATCGACATCGAAATGTCGTTTATCGAACAAAAGGATATTATGGATTTAACCGAACGGATGATGGCTGCCGTCGTGAAAGCGGCAAAAGGGATCGACATCCCGCGCCCGTTTCCGCGCATCACGTATGACGAGGCGATGAGCCGCTACGGCTCGGACAAGCCGGATATACGCTTTGGCCTCGAGCTCGTCGACGTATCGGAAATCGTCCGTAATTCAGCATTTCAAGTGTTCGCCCGCGCCGTCAAAGAAGGAGGCCAAGTGAAGGCGATCAACGCGAAAGGTGCTGCCCCTCGCTATTCGCGTAAAGATATTGACGCCTTAGGAGAATTTGCCGGCCGCTACGGGGCGAAAGGGCTCGCCTGGCTGAAAGCGGAAGGCGAAGAGCTGAAAGGACCGATCGCCAAGTTTTTCACCGATGAGGAACAGGCGGCGCTGCGTCGAGCGCTTGCTGTCGAAGACGGAGATTTGCTTTTGTTTGTCGCCGACGAAAAAGCGATCGTCGCAGCGGCGCTCGGCGCGTTGCGGCTGAAGCTTGGCAAGGAGCTCGGCTTGATCGACGAAGCGAAGCTCGCGTTTTTGTGGGTGACGGATTGGCCGCTTTTGGAGTATAAAAAAGAGCCGAAAA
>NZ_AYSF01000075.1:0-9968 GCF_000498995.1 Geobacillus thermopakistaniensis | reverse complement strand
GATATAGCTATAAAATTTTGCCGAAAAGCCCGCGCGGGTTTCGTGGGGGCGCCGGGCCGCCCAATGGGCGGCGCTGGCGGCGATCGTCATCGGAGCGGCGATGGCCGGTTGGAACGGCTATTGGTACACCGTCGGCTGGATGGCGGTCAAGCGGGATGCTCCTGCGCCTTCCTCACCGCCGGCCGCAAGCCTTCCAGCGGAACGTTCGGCGCAAAAAGACGCACCGCTTGGCGTCTACCTTGGTGAACTCGCCATCCCAAAGCTCGGGGCGGCGATTCCCGTGTATGAAGGCGTCCGCGAACAAGAATTGCGCCGAGGTGTCGGCCATTATCCAGCGAGCGATTGGCCGGGGGGACGAGGGCATGTCGTGCTATCCGGGCACCGCGATACTGTGTTCCGCCGCTTTGGCGAGCTTGAGATCGGCGATGCGCTTATCATTCGGACGGATCGCGCCGCCATCCATTACCGCATCGTCAACATCCGCATCGTCGATGACGACGACCGGACCGTTTTGGTCGAGAAAGCGCGCCCAACGCTGACGGTGACAACGTGCTACCCGTTTCGCCTCATCGGCCGCGCTCCGAAGCGCTGCATCGTCACCGCCCGCCCGGTTCGGGTTGATGCCCTGGCGTTTCCAAGAGGATGATCCACTTGCCTGCAGGAAGGCAAACAAAAAGGCTGGAAAGTGCGCTCTCCAGCCTTTTACCTTTTCCGTTCCTGCGGCGCCTTGGCATCGATTCGCTCATGCATTTGCTGGCGAAACTCTTGAAGCAGCGCCTCGCCTTGCAGCCCTTTCTTGACAAGGCCGGCCAGCACGACTTCCGCCAAATGGGTGCGCCGCGGGATCATCAGCCCTTCCATCAAGACGCTAATGTGGCCGTTCATTTTCGTGATCGAACGGACGGCGACGAGCATGTTGGCCGGGTCGTTGCTCGTGTGGGTGATCGTCACTTGCAGTTGAAACTCTGGACGCCGCTGCAAGCTCACAAACATTGGCTCATAGTCGTCATCCAAATACGCCTCCACGAGCCAGCGGTTTTGCCCGTCTTCTTTGTTGATGATCAACCCGTCAATAAACGGGATGTCTTGGCGGTGCATGTCGTCATCGATGACCGAGAGCCCGACAAGCTTGAACGTTTTCATCTCGTCCACCTCGTTACCGTTGTCTTATCCAAGATTATAGCACAGGCGGACGAGGGAAGAAAAACGGGATGCCGCCCCTCCTGCTGAAAAACGATCTGCATATTTTCCGTCGGATGGCAAAAACGCCATTTTGCCCCGCCATTGTCGACGAAGATTTCGCCTTTTTCGCTGAATTGTATCCATAGAGTGCGCCAAAAAATGCAAAAATCGCGATTTTACGACCCAAAACGAGATTCGTTATCATAAAGGTGCGGTGGAGGAAAGGGGGGATGCGCCAACACATGATCAACCAAGTCGTGTTGGTCGGCCGGTTGACGAAAGATCCCGAGCTTCGCTACACGGCCGAAGGGGCTGCCGTCGCGACTGTCACGCTGGCGGTGGCGAGAAATTTCCGCAACGCGGAAGGGGGGATTGACGCCGATTTCGTTCCATGCGTTTTATGGCGGAAAACAGCGGAACATACCGCCAATTATTGCCGAAAAGGATCGATGGTGGCGGTGACGGGGAGAATCCAAACGCGCCGCTACGATAAAAAAGACGGTCAACGCGTCTATGTCACCGAAGTCGTCGCGGAGTCCGTCCAATTTCTCCACTCCGGAAAGAAACCAGAATGGCCGGAGCACGTATAGTCGTTTCCCCATACATGCCTTTCAAAGCGAATCCCCAAGAGAAAGAACGTGTCCCCAAACACTCCCCAACGGATGGCGCTAGCACGTCGTTGTTAGCGCTTTTTTTCAGCATGAGGGGAGCTACATGAGCTCGGAGCACTCTTTTACGATCGTCACGATCATCGTTTCGACATGTTTTCGCTTTTTATCCGGCAGCTTCGCGAGCGCGTACACCGCTTCGCTCATCTCTTGGTTATGAAGCAAGTAGTCCAACGCCGCGAGCACCGTTTCGTGCACGTCCGCCGTTCCGTACATGTCTGTCACTTCGCGCAACAGCTCGCGTTGGCGCGTTTCGCCGCCAAGCAAAAAATCGGCGCTGACATCAAACAGCTGGCATAGCTTCTCAAGCGACTGCACATCTGGAAGCAAGCTGCCGTTTTCCCATTTGCTGATTTGCGAACGCGACACGTTCAGCTGCTCGGCCAGCTCTTCCTGTGTCCAGCGCCGTTGTTTTCGCAGTTGTTTGAGCGTCTCCCCCAAGTTTGTCATCGTTCGTCACCACGCTTTTCATCATTACTCTTTAAAGATAGAAAAGCATGGAGCCAATGGTTGTTCCTTTTTCGCTCATTTCTATCTTTGTTTCTAAATCAGAACGGATTTGTCCGTGATTTCGTCGTTCGGCATCTTTTTTGTCCAGGAAGGACATAGTACAATTAGTTAAAAATGGGAAATTACGAACCAAAAAGAGGGGGTCAAGGTGAACATCTATCTTGCCGATTTTGTCATTTGTGAACGAAACGGGGAGAAACACGCCCAAAAAATGTACCACATCTATATTGAGGAAATGAAAAATCCGTTTTCCGTGCGGCTGAAAACGATCGCCCCGGCCAGTTTCACCGATTCGCTGCGCTCGCTGAAAAACGAAGGTGGACGGATGCGTTTTGCATCGGAAGGCGAGGCGCTGTTCCGCACGATCACCTGCTCAAAGGAAGCCCAGCTCTATTTTGTATTTAAATGCACGAGCCAGCTTTACATGTTTATCGTCAAACTCGATCTTCGCCAAAAAAAGTTTACCGTCGCCCTTTATGAGTGGAACGAACCGAGGCAAAAATACATCCCGATCCGCGCAGATGAATGGCTGGCGATGGAAAAACAGCTCATTTATGAAGTGCTGCAGTCGATTTACCTTGTCGACGATCGATGCGTGTCGTATTTGTTCACGTATCCGTCGCCTCCGAAGCGAAGCATGCCCCGTTCCGGCGCATAAACTTCTTCCTTCTTCCAATAAAAAAAATCGTTTCCTTTCATGGCTTTCGTCCGTTATACTGAAAATATAGAACATTACTATTTTTGGCTGCGGGATGTCAAGCCGGCCTGAGGAACTATCCCGCATGAGGCCTCGATGAAAGATGAAAAACGAAACAGACGGCGAAGGGAGAGGGCGCATCTGTGAAACCGAATCACGTTGTTTTCGCCGCTGCCATGGCTTCTGCCTTTTTTCTCGCGCCGGACGAGAGCCAAGCGGCGGAATGGAAGAAAGGCATGAGTTCTCCTGAAATCAAACAGCTCCAGCAGCGCTTGAAAGAAAAAGGCTTTTTCACGTATCCGCAAGCGACCGGCTACTTTGGCGCCATTACCGAAGAAGCGGTCAAAGCGTTCCAACGGGCGATGAACTTGCCAGCGACCGGCATCGTCGATGACGCCACCTACGCGAAGCTCAAAAGCGCGCCTGCGTCAAACGACACGCTCGCCATCGGTTCCCGCGGCGCGGCCGTCAGTGATTTGCAACGCCGGCTGAAACAGCTCGGCTATTTTCGCTATCCGCAAATCACCGGCTACTACGGCGCGGTGACGGCCGATGCCGTGAAGCAGTTTCAACGGGCGAACGGACTTCCCGCCACCGGCCGGGCGGATCGGGCGACGCTTGAGCGGCTGAAGCAAAAAGCAACAAGTCAGCCGGCCACGTCATCTGACGCGCTGACGATCGGTTCGCGCGGCGACGACGTCCGCGAGCTGCAGCAACAGCTCAAACAACTCGGCTACTTTACGTATTCGGACATCACCGGCTACTATGGGGTGCTGACGGCCGACGCCATCCGCCGCTTTCAACGCGACAACGGCCTGCCAGTGACCGGCGCGGTCGACAACCAAACCGCTGCCCTCCTTGCGAGCGCAGTAAAAGCGAAAACACCCCCGCCTGCACCGATCGAGCGCGAGCGCCTGGCGGTTCGCCTCTCAATCGGCGCGCTCGGCGAAGACGTCAAGCGCATTCAGACAAAGCTGAAAGAGCTCGGCTACTTCTACACGGCCATCACCGGCTACTACGGCACTGCCACCGCCGATGCCGTCCGCCGTTTCCAACAAGCGGCCAAACTCCCAGCGACCGGCATTGTTGACAGCGAAACATACGAGCGTCTGCTTGGACAAGCTCCCCCGACGAAGGTGGATGTCATCGAACTTGTCGCCGATGCGGCTGAGCTGCTCGGAACCCCATACGTTTGGGGCGGCGATGCGCCGGAAGAGGGATTTGACTGCAGCGGCTTCATTTTCTACCTGTTCCAGCAACAAGGCGTCCCCATCCCGCGCACCGTCGCCTTGATGTGGAATGCAGGCGCATCGGTTTCCGCCCCGGAAGTCGGCGACATCGTCTTTTTCGCCACGACCACCAACGGCCCATCGCATGCCGGCATCTATATCGGCAACGGCCAGTTCATCCATAGCGGCGCTTCGACTGGAGTGACGATCAGCCGCCTCGACCAATCGTATTGGAAACAGCGGTACTTGGGGGCGAAGCGGTTATTTTAGCATGCTGGAACGACAACGATGACCAAAATGAGGAGGAAAACGAAGATGAAACATGCATCCCAAATGGCAGCCGCCATCTGCCTCGCCGCCGCCATCGCCCTCGGAGGAAATGGACAAACAGTTGACGCCGCCGTCCAATGGGGGCAAGTCCAATGGAAACAAGGCATGATCGGCAAAGTCGTCATTTTGCGCGACACGCCTCTATACCGCCTGAACGGAGCGGCATGGCAGACCGCCATGACGGTGAAACAAGGGCGCGAGTATCGCGTCTACAGCCAAAAACGGGCAGGCGGCGCCGTCTATTACAGCCTCGGCGGTGGACTGTATGCCAAACAAGGGGACGCCATCCAATACGTGCCGTTCACAAAAGACGAACTTCTCGCCCTTGTCGCCCGCTCATTGAAAGGGCAATACATTCTTCAGGCAGGAAATGAATCCGTTCCGTTCGTCATTGAGCGGCAAAAAGGAAATCGTCTGTTCGGCTGGTACTTATACGGCCAAAATATGTCATTGCCGCTTGAAGGCCGCATCGACGGCGCAACGGTGACGCTCTCCATTTTCTTCAACGACAACGCCGAAGCGATCGCCGACTCGATCTCTTACTTAAAAGCGTACAACGTGCCGAAGGAAGAGATCGAAAAAATCGCCGAACAGCTCGCCAACAGCGGCGATTACGCAATGCAGCTGCAATTTTCCATCACGAACAGCCCGGAACAATTCGCAGGACAGTTCCGCTTTCTCGATTTGTACTTGAATGACCGCTATGACGTCGTCAAAATGACGCTTGGCCAACCGATGGACGTCACGGTGAAGAAAAACGATTGATGTTTTTGCACAAAATGTTTGCCAACCAAAACCATCAAACTGCCAAAATATCGTTCTAAATTTCTGTTACAGGCATATTCATATCAATGTCGCCATCGATGGCAATAATTTCAAAGGCATATTCTCTAAAAAATTTGTATTTAGGACTAGAATTTAGAAGAAAAATGTATTATTATAGGAGACGTGGAGCATTGAGGAATTATGCTCAAGTGCTAGCAACAGATGCTAGGCTTTCTAATCAGCCCAGCATCTAGCCGTCAAGGATGATATTGGTTGATGTTAGCACCTTTTAGGCAATGAATCTACTAAACGGAAACGTTTAGTACCCATTGCTCTAAAGTTTCATAAAAACGAAGGGGGATTTTGGGCTTTATGGACAAAAAGAAAGCAGTCAAACTCGCCACAGCCAGCGCTGTAGCAGCGAGCGCTTTCGTCGCAGCCAACCCGCATGCTTCCCAAGCAGCCACGGACGTTGCGACGGTCGTCAGCCAAGCGAAAGCGCAAATGAAGCAAGCGTACTATACGTACAGCCACACGGTAACGGAAACGGGCCAATTCCCGGACATTAACGATGTATACGCAGCCTACAACAAAGCAAAACAAGCGTATGCGAACGCTGTCGCTGTTGTGAACAAAGCCGGCGGCGCGAAAAAAGACGCGTATTTGGCTGACTTGCAAGCTACATACGAAACGTATGTATTCAAAGCCAACCCGAAATCGGGCGAAGCGCGCGTGGCTACGTACATCGACGCTTACAACTATGCGACAAAATTAGACGCGATGCGTCAAGAACTCAAAGCAGCCGTCGATGCGAAAGATCTGAAAAAAGCAGAAGAGCTCTACCACAAAATTTCGTACGAGCTCAAAACGCGCACGGTCATCCTTGATCGCGTATACGGCCAAACGACGCGCGAACTCCTCCGTTCGACGTTCAAAGCCGATGCTCAAGCATTGCGCGACAGCTTGATCTACGACATCACCGTTGCCATGAAAGCTCGTGAAGCGCAAGACGCCGTCAAAGCCGGCAACTTGGACAAAGCGAAAGCTGCGCTTGACCAAGTCAACCAATACGTATCGAAAGTAACCGATGCGTTCAAAGCTGAACTGCAAAAAGCAGCACAAGACGCCAATGCGGCGTATGAAGCGGCATTGACGCCGAAGGTTGAGAGTGTAAGTGCGATTAACCTTAAACAAGTTAAAATTACATTCAACAAAGATGTGGATGTAACAACTGCTGAAACTGTCGGTAACTATACATTCCCAAGTGCAAGCGGTTTAACAGTAACTAGTGCAAAAGCGAACGGCAAAGAAGTTATCCTAACACTGACTAATAGCGCTGCTCAGCAACAAACTGCCGATTTAACAATTGAAAATGTAAAAACTGTAAATGGTGAATTGATCGGAAAAACTACTAAATCGGTTAAATTCTTGGACGTAACAGCTCCGACTGTTGCTAGTGTTGAAGCAATTGGACCGAAGACGTTGAAGGTAAAATTCTCTGAAATCCTTTCAACTGTTCCAACCTTCACATTGGATGATGGAACAATTGCTATTGTAAACGTAGCATTTACTCCAGGTTCTGATGAGGCAGTATTAACTCTTGGCACTCAACCAGCTTCGGGTACCCATAAATTAAAAGTAAAAGATGGTGCGGACTACGCTGGTTTCAAAGTTGAGGAAGTAGTTAAAGAATTTACTTTTGCGGCAGACGCTACAGCTCCAACTGTAACAGTTAAATCTGCATCTCCTAAGAAAATTGTTCTTGAATTCAATGAAGATGTAACAAATGTTATGGATGCAAACGTTGAATTCTATCACACTTACAAAGGTGTTGCTGCATATAAAGCAACAAAAACTTTAAATGGTAGAGAGCTCACTTTAGATTTCGCCAACCCGCTTCCAGAAGGTCCGTTCAAATTATTCTTAAGCTATGTTGATGAGAAAGGCGCTCAAATTGCTGACCTCTGGGGCAACAAAGTGCCTGCTCAAACGATTACAGGCAATGTAACTGTAGATACAGTGGCTCCAACAGTGACAAAAGTTGAGGCTGTTTCGAATACCCAAATTAAAGTAACATTCAGTGAAGAAGTAACTGGTGGAGATGTATTAGGTAACTATACACTTAAAGACGCAGCAGGTAATACAGTGAATCTAACTTCTGTCAGCACAACTGATAACAAAACGTTCACAATTACTACACCGACGTTAAACGGCGGTTCTTACACATTAACAATCAAGAACGTAAAAGATAAGTCTATTAACGAAAATAAACTTGCTGATTACACTACAACAGTAAGTGTTAAAGATGTTGTGCCGCCTACAGTTTCTGACTTAGACAGCAACGCACAAGGTATTCAAGCACAACTATTATCTACTAAGAAAGTTAAGATTGTATTCAGCGAAGTAATGGACAAAGCTTCTATCGAAAACAAACTTAACTACTTGTTTGGCGGTGCAGCATTAGATAGCAAAGTTACTGTAACAGCAGTAGACGGGAATAAAGCTGTAATCCTTGACTTTACCGACGCAACACAAAATCCAGCAGGAGCAACAATTCAAGTATTACGTGTTCTTGATGCTGCGGGTAACCCAATCGCTGCAGCTTCTACGGATGTTCAAGTGCCATCAACAGTTTCTGCTCCATTATTTGATAAAGCAGAAGCAACGGGTAAAAATACAATTAAACTTTATTTCAAAGAAATCATTACAGGCGCGCAAGCAGATGACTTCGAAGTTAGTGTTGATGGCGGTAGCACTTGGGCTCAAGCTGGCGGGCTTTCCAACGAAGTAGTAGATGGCAAGTCTGTAATTACCTTGACTACTACTAATAACATCCCAACAAGTGTTGCGAACGTAAAAGTAAGAACAGCAGCTTCTAATGTTGACGCTAAGAACAGCTTCGGTGTGGCGGTGAATTTGGGGACTAGCGGTGTGTCAGTTGCTGATAAATATGCACCAGAAATGACAGTTGCTGTAGCGAAAGATTTAGACGGAGACAATTTTGTTGACACCTTTGAGGTAACATTCAGCGAAAATCTGTATGTGCCGTCTGTAAATGATTCAGACTTCTCGATTGAAGGTTATACTGTTAAATCAGTGTCTGTAAACGGCAATGTGGTGACTATCACAGTCCAAGAGAAAACAACGAATGATTTAGCAGCAACTCCGAAAGTGGCTTTAGTGGGTCCAGTTGAAGATGCAGCTCGTAATGTGAAAGCTTCTCAAGATGGCATTACTGCAACAGCAGCTGATGCTGCTACAGTTGCTACAGCAAAAGCCAACTTAAATTTGACTGTAACAAATCCAACAGGTGCTACTTCAACAATTACATTGCCGTCTACTCAAGATGGAGCTACAGTAACTTGGGCAATTACGTCTGGTGGAGGAACAATCTCTAATGGAACGTACACTACACCAGCACGTACATCTTCTGCACAAACTGTAGTATTAACTGCAACAATCACTAAAGGTGCATCGACTGCAACTCAAACATTTACAGTTACAGTTGGCGATAATACTGATGCTAATTCAGATGGAGTATTTGATAATGCTACAACTGTAGTTAAAAACTAATTTAGGGATGGATTGGGGTGTACCTATCACGCCCTGAAGTATGTCGTACAGGTATCGAAGGGACTGACCCAAAAGTCCGCCAAAAAGCGGACTTTTGGAGTTAGTCCTCCTTTGTTTTTTACATATTTGGTTAAACAGAAGAAGATTTAACTCATATTTCGCAACCTTTGCATAATATACAAAAAATAACCAAAATATTCGCATAAAAATAAATTTTTATACAAATATTGTAAAATAACTAATTTTTATTCACTCAAATCAGGCTTATTTTGAATTTTTATTCAGGGTGCGAAATGTGAGATTTAACCTCTCTTCATCCTGTTATTTATGCGACTAGGGGCGCTGTTGCTTGTCCCTAGCGGCTTTTTTGAGAAGATGGTGGGCAACACAAAGCAGCCCTATTAGATGGAAACTTTTGGAGGATTCGCAGGACAAAGCGATGAAACCTGCGATTTTGCTTGATTTGTCCAAACACACTCTCAATGTCGGTTTTGCGTTGGCGGGCTTTCTATTTTTGTTCATGATCGACCGGGCTCCATTGCGTTGTACGTCCTACTTGGAAGTCGTGCAGGCCGAACGGTGTTTTTTGCAAGCAAAAAGTGCAGAGAAGTGCAAGAAAAAAATACATAGGCTTGCCAGTCCAAGACTTAGGATTCCAGACCGAGGGAAGAGAACGGCTGGATGGGGCCGAGAGGGCGTTTCGCAGGCGGTAGTTCTCTCCCGTAAAGGCCAGGATGTGGGCGTGATGAACCAAGCGATCGACCAGAGCAGCTGTCAAGCGGTTGTCGTCCCCAAACATCCGATTCCACTGTCCAAATTCCAGATTCGACGTCACGATGACGCTGTTTCGCTCATAACAGTCGGCGATCATATGCAACCTCACATTTCGCACCCTAACAAGGTCAAAACAAAGGATTTTTTATTTCTCACATTTCGCACCCTAACAAGGTCAAAACAAAGGATTTTTTATTTAGTTTTTCAGAATAACTTTTTGACCAACACAACGAGCGATGG
>NZ_AYSF01000074.1:0-10413 GCF_000498995.1 Geobacillus thermopakistaniensis | reverse complement strand
GTTTCCCGGCTCAAAAGTTGGCCGAAAAGAGCCCAGCCTCTTTGGCGATCCGGCGCACGTCCGCTTTCTGCAAATGGCCGATCGGAAACATCACTTTCGACAGCTGAGCTTGGCCGAGCTGGTTTAAAAAGTACGTTTGGTCTTTGTTCGGGTCGGCTCCACGCAGCATTTTATATTCGCCATCGCGAAACTCGACGCGGGCGTAATGGCCGGTTGCGATGTAATCGGCGCCGATCGACATGGCGTGCTCTAAAAACGCCTTGAACTTAATTTCCTTATTGCACATCACGTCCGGGTTCGGCGTGCGCCCGGCTTTGTATTCATTCAAAAAGTACGTAAACACTTTGTCCCAATACTGTTTTTCAAAATTGACCGCATAATACGGGATGCCGATTTGATTGCAAACGCGCACGACGTCTTCGTAGTCCTCAGTCGCCGTGCAAACGCCGTTTTCATCGGTGTCATCCCAGTTTTTCATAAAAATGCCGATCACATCATATCCTTGTTCTTTCAATAGCAGCGCAGCGACCGACGAGTCGACCCCGCCGGACATGCCGACGACGACGCGCGTTTCGTGCGGCGCTTTGTTCATGCTGTTTCCCCCCTTTAGCGGTTTGTGAGCCGCTTTATGATCTTCACTGTTTCCTCGGCCGCCCGCTCAATTTGTTCCATCGTATTGCCGAGCCCGAAGCTGAAGCGCACAGACGAACGGATGCGCTCCGACTCTTTTCCGCACATCGCGACAAGCACGTGCGACGGGTCGATTGACCCGGCGGTGCATGCTGACCCGCTCGAGGCGGCAATGCCGGCTAAATCCAAGTTCACGAGCAGCGATTCGACATTCGTTCCCGGGAAGGCGACATTCAAAATATGCGGCAGGCCATCCGGGCGGCCGTTGACCGCATAGTCGATCCCTGAGGAGCGGAAAATCGCAAGCATCGCCTCGCGCCACGCCGCATATTGCCGACGTTTCTCTTCCCTTGTTCGCTCAGCGATTTCCGCCGCCTGCGCCAAGCCGATGATGCCGGGGACGTTTTCCGTGCCGGCGCGCCGCTTCCGCTCCTGTTCGCCGCCGAAAAGGAGCGGAGTGATGCGGACCGTTTCCCGGACATACAAAGCCCCGCTTCCTTTCGGGCCGTTGATTTTATGAGCGGAAATCGACAGCAAATCGATCCCGTATTCATTCACATCGATCGGAAGAAGCCCGTACGCCTGGACGGCGTCCGTATGGAAATAAGCCGGATGATCGCGAAGCAGCGCCCCGATTTCGCGAATCGGCTGGATCGTGCCGACTTCGTTGTTGGCAAACATGACCGACACCAAAACGGTCTCATCGCGCAGCGCGGCCTTGACATCCTCGACCGATACCGTCCCTTGTTCGTCAACGGGCAAATACGTGACCTCAAACCCTTGCGTCTCTAAATATTCACAAGCGCGCAGCACCGCATGATGCTCGATGGCGGTTGTAATGATATGATTGCCGCGGCCGCGGTTCGCTATGGCCGTTCCGATGACCGCAAAGTTATCCGCTTCCGTGCCGCCGCTTGTAAACACAATCTCCGTCTCTTTCGCCCCAATCGAGCGGGCGACAACAGCCCTCGCTTCATCGACCGCGCGGCGGCTCTGCCGTCCAAAATGATGGATGCTTGACGGGTTGCCGAACTGTTCCGTCATCCACTGGACCATACCGGCAGCTACGTCTGGATGGACCGGGGAAGTTGCCGCATGGTCCAAATAAATCCGTTCCAACGGTCATTCTCCTTTCCTTTCTGTTGCTTAAATATAAAACATATATGCCCCTTCATCCCCGTCGCTATACTTCGCCAAATCTTCGAGCGTTGTGCTGTCGAGCACTTCCTCGACCGCATCGCGGATGCGAATCCATAGCTCGCGCTTCGCCGGCTCTTCCTCCTCGAGCTCCTCGACCGGGGTCAGCGGCCCCTCCAACACGCGCAAAATGTCGCCGGCGGTGATTTTCGCCGGATGCTCAGCGAGCACATAGCCGCCATACGCTCCACGAATGCTTTTGACGAGCCCGGCGTTGCGCAACGGCGTGACGAGCTGCTCTAAATAATGTTCAGATAAATTGTTCGCCTTGGCGATCGAACGAAGCGAGATCGGACGATCGCCATATTTTTTGGCCAATTCAATCATAATCGTCAAGCCATATCGGCCTTTCGTCGAAATCTTCATTCATATCCCTCCTAACCGCTTAACCCTTGCGTCCGAGTGCCGGCGGCCGGTCCAAGCAGGCGGCTTGCGACCTTTTGGCATTGCGGCAGCGCCAAGCCGGCATCGAACCGATCGTCACACAAAAAAGGAACGTGCCAAACGACACCGGGCCGCCGAGCAACCAGCCGGCCAACAGCACGAACGCTTCGATCCCGATGCGAATGTACGCCACGTTCCATCCGGTCAGCTCGGTCAAAGCGAGCATGAAACGCCTGTGTTATTATATCATAAAAATCCCTTTCCCTTCACGGCTGAACCTTGACCTCTTGTTTCAACTGCTCAAGCCGCCGGTACACCTTGGCGTAATGTTTTTCCTCGCCATGCTCTTTCGGTTCATAATAGCGGACGCCTTCCAGAGCGGAGGGCAAATACGCTTGCGCCACCCAGCCGTTCGGATAATCGTGCGGATACAAGTAGCCTTGTCCACGCCCGAGTGCAGCCGCCCCTTTGTAATGAGCGTCTTTTAAATGATCCGGAATATCGCCAAGCTTGCCGGAACGGACATCGGCAATGGCAGCGTCCAGCGCCTTGTAAGCACTGTTGGATTTCGGGCTTAAACAGAGTTCAATCGTCACAACCGCGAGCGGAATGCGCGCTTCCGGCAGTCCGAGGCGTTCCGCCGCTTCGACCGCTGCCTGTACTTTCACTCCCATCATCGGATTGGCAAGTCCGATGTCCTCATAAGCCATCACAAGCAATCTCCGGCAAACGGACGCCAAGTCTCCGCCTTCAAGCAGACGGGCCAAATAATGAAGCGCGGCATCGGCATCGCTGCCGCGCACGCTTTTTTGAAACGCGGACAACAACGAATAATAATGATCGCCATATTTGTCATGGGTAAAACCGCGGTTTGCGGTGCATGAAGCCACGATATCCTCATCAATATACAAGCGGCCGTGGCGCTCATCGGCAGCCGCAACCGCCGCCTCCAGAAGCGAAAGCGCGACGCGCGCATCCCCACCGGCTGCCTCGGCGATGCGCCATAACAACGACTCGTCAATGACAACCGGCGGCTCGCCGACCCCTCGTTCCGGATCAGCGAGCGCCCGCTTCAGAATGATCATGAGGTCATCCGGCTTGAGCGGTTTCAGTTGTTGGATTTGCCCGCAGCGGCTGCGAATGGCGGGATTGACCTCGTGAAACGGGTTTTCCGTTGTGGCGCCAATCAAGGTCACGAGCCCGGATTCGAGATGCGGCAACAAAACGTCTTGCTGCGCTTTATTCAGCCGATGGATTTCGTCGATAAACAACACGACGTTCCCTGACCAGCGCGCCGCTTCGACTGCCTCTTCGATTTCCTTTTTGCCGGCGGCCGTCGCATTGATAGCGACCCATTCGCGCCCGGCGGTGCGGGCAATGGCGTAAGCGAGCGACGTCTTCCCTGTCCCCGGCTCTCCGTAAAGCAAAAGCGATGGAACATGACCTTTTTTGACCATTTTATAAAGCGGCGTACTAGGGCCAATGATGTGCTGTTGCCCAACGATCTCATCGATCGTCCGCGGCCGCATCCGCCAAGCAAGCGGCTCCGTCGTTTTGGGCATGCCGACCCCCTCCTTGAGATTGATGACGCTATGTTCACAGACATCCTCCGATGCCGCCTATTCATTTTCGGCGAATGGGGCGTCTCCCCGTGGGAAGATCGGTGGTTTTAATAAAAATAGCGTTCAATGGCCTCCTTCAACTCATTGTACAGCGGAAGCGAGTATTTCGCCAAATAGAGCAGAAGCGCCTCCACCATAAACCGCCTAGCTGTCTCCCCTTTCTCGAGTTCTTCCTTCAATAAGCGCAGCGAGCGAAGAATATCGTCTTCAACCGGACGCAGCGCCGCCATGCGCTCTAAACAGCTGATGGCCCGTTCTTTCCATTGACTCCTCTCTTGGGTCGCCGCAGCAATGTAATCCGCCATCACCGTTTCATCGAGCAATCCCGTCTTGCCGTCAAGCAGGCTGGCAACGATGGCATCAAGCCGATCGAGCAAGAAGGGGGCAAGCTTCTCAGGAAGCAGCGGCTTTCGGTCTACCGCCAAGTAAATCAGATATTCTTTCAGCATTCCGTTGAGCATCGTCGCGCAATCAAACGAAACTGGACGCACTTGTTCGCCGTATATGTCTTCAATCGCCCGGCGATACCAGTGGAGCGTATGGGCGCGGATGCGAAACACCAGATGCTGCACCTCATGGCTCACCTTCACAGCTTGTTCGCCCAACTGCATTTGCACCAGCTCTTTATGTTCGTCAAACAGCTGGATTTGTACAGTCAACTGACGGCAAAACCGCTCGCGCGCGGTTAAGGCGGGATCAGCCTCGATTTGTTTAAGCTGGCGAAACAAGACTTCATAATGGTAGCGGAAAATCGATACAGCCAACTCTTCTTTTGATTTGAAATAATTGTAAATCGAACCTTTGGCTACTCCGCTCCGCTCGGCTATTTCCTGCATGGAGGTAGCGTGATAGCCTTTTTCGGCGAATAATTTCATCGCCGTTTCAATGATGTCCTCTTTCCGTCCCAATGTTTTCTCCTTCCTTACTCCTTCTTCATGTCCATTATAGTCGATCTTGCCATGAAAAAAAATGCCGGACGGCCCGTTATCCGGCCATCCAGCCCTGTCATTTTGCCATCGGTTCGCGTTTTGCCGTCCGGAAGAAAAACGCCTCATACATCGCAGGAATGAACACAAGCGTCAATAACGTCGACGACGTCAGGCCGCCGATGACCGTGATGGCCAGCCCTTTCGAAATCAACGTGCCGGCCTCATTCGTCAGCGCAAGCGGAATGAGCGCTGTCACAGTCGCAAAGGCTGTCATTAAAATCGGCCGCAGCCGTGTTTTGCCGGCTTCAATGATGGCGCTTCGCACCGTCATCCGTTTTTGTTCGCGGTTTTGTCCGATTCGATCCACCAGCACGATCGCATTGGTCGTCACGATGCCAATGAGCATCAACAAGCCGATCATGACGCTGATGGAAAGCGGCTCATCGGCCACATACAAAGCAAACAGCGAACCGATGGGAACAAACAAAAGGGAAGATAAAATGATCAGCGGCACCCGCACTTTGCCAAATGTAATCAGCATCGTCAAATACACAAGCCCGATGGCCGCCGCCATGGCCACACCGAGCTCGCGGAACGTCTGCACCGTCTCATCGCTTCCGCCGCCCGTTTTCACTGTGACATCGGATGGGATCTTCAAATCATTTACATGTTTCGAAATATCATTCGTTACTTTCTGAATGTTGTCGCCGACAATCTGGGCGGATACGCGGGCAAACACTTTTCCGTCCAGCTTTTGAATGGACGTATACACGTCCGCCTCTTTCACTTCGGCGACAGCTGAAAGTGGAATCACTCCGTTTCTCGTCACGATCGGAAGCTCTTTCAACTCATCGATCGATCCCAACGTTTCATCATACGAAAGTTCGACTTGCTCATCCTTGCCGCCGAGTTTCAGCGTCCCCACATCGACCGGTTTGGTCGCATCGGCCACCGCCCCCAGCAATTGCATGCCCGAAACGCCATAAGCGGCCGCCTTTTCCGGATCAATGGCGACAATCACTTGTTTTTGCTTTTCCGTCAAGTTATTCGTCACATCTTTGACATCATCGCGTTGTTTTAAATACGTCTCGACCTGTTTGGCTGCTGTTTGGAGCGCCTCCAAATCATTGGAGTATAAGTCAATATTCACGTTATTATTCGTTGGCGGCCCTCCGCTCGACATCTCTTGCACGCCCACTTTTGCCCCGGGCGCGAGCTGATTCGCGATGCGGCGCATTTCTTTTTCGAAAACGGCCACGGTTTTCGCGGTGTCAGCGCTGTCCTTTAATAGAATATAATAGCTGGCTTGATTGGGCCGCTTCAATCCTGTGCGGAAATCGCGGCTTCCCACCGCGGCGGTGACGCTCTCGACATCGCTTCGTTTTAAAAACATCTTTTCCATCTCCAACGACACATCATTCGTTTTGGCCACCGATGTGGAAGCCGGCAGTTCAATGCTCGCCACCAGCGTTTTCTGCTCTTCGTTCGGCAAAAACGTAAATCCAAGTTTCGGCACGAGCGTCAATGAACCAACCAATAGCACAACCGACAACACAAAGACAATCGCTTTATGGTTGAGCGCCCATTCAATGATTCGGCCATACAGACGCTGAAGCGCTCCTTCTTTTTCCTCTGGCGGCACACGGCGGAACGAAAATTTCGCTAAAATCGGCACAACTGTCACGGCCACCAACAAAGAGGCCAACAGGGCAAACGTAATCGTCAAGGCAAAAGGCAGGAAAAATTCCCCTGTAATGCCCCCAACAAGCCCGAGAGGCAAAAAGACGACAACCGTTGTGATGGTCGAGGACACAATCGCTTTGACAATTTCTTTCGTTGATTGCTCGACTAAATCATCGCTCATGCCTGTTTTCTCCCGGCGGACGCGGCGGAAAATATTTTCGATCACGACAATGCTGTCATCCACGACTCGGCCGACGGCGACGGCCATGCCGCCAAGCGTCATGACATTGAGGGTAATATCCATACGATTGAGAAAAATGGCCGATACAAGCAGCGAGAGCGGAATCGAGACGATGGCAATCACAGTCGCCCGAACGTTGCGCAAAAAGAGCAAGACGGCCAGCGAAGCGAACAGCGCCCCGAGCAGCCCTTCACGGACAAGCGATTCAACGGATTGTTTGATGCCAGCTGACGAATCAAACCCGATGGAATAATCAAACTGATGTTTGTAGGAATTCAGCACTTTGATCACTTGGTCTGCCACTTCAATCGTATTGGCATCTTGTTTTTTCGTCACCGCCATCGACAGCGATGGCTTCAAATTATAGCGGGTGAATTCGCTTTGCTCGTTGACTTCCTCAATCGTCGCAATATCCCCAAGCTTCACGGACGCAACGCGCTGCAATCCATTCGCCGCCATAGGAACAGCTGTCGGCACGAGCTTCAGATTTTTCAACTCATGGATGGTGTTCAATTTTTCCTCGACGCGAACAGGAATTTGCCATGTATCGGTTTGCAACGTTCCAGCCGGGAACGCCAACACCTTTTCATTGATTTGGTTTTTAATCTCTGACAAGTTCAATCCCGCCTGAGCAGCCTTTTTCCGATCGACTGTGATCCGGATGAGGCGCTCGCTGTCTCCACCGATCGAAACGGAATTCACCCCGTCGATTTTATTCAATTCTGGAATCACTTCGGTTTCCAGCAACGTTTGCAGATCGGTTCCGTTTTTGGCAAACAAGGAAATGTTGAAAACCGGGATGGAACCGAATGAAAACCGATTGACTTCCGTTTGCACATTATCGGGCAATCCTGCCTTATCAATGAGCGATTCGACCTGCCGCTCCATTTTCTCCATATCCGTCCGAAACGGAAATTCAAGATTCATAACGGCCATTCCTTCATAGGAAGAACTCTGCATTTGCTTAAGCCCGTCAAGGGACTTCAGTTTTTCCTCGAGCTTGGCCGTGACCTCCTCATTCACGTCTTGCGGAGAAGCCCCAGGATAGACCACTTCAATCGACAACTGGGGAAATTCAATGTTCGGCAGCAAATCGACCTTCAAGGAGGAGAAGGAATACAGTCCTAGAAACATGAGCAAAAACGAACATACAAACACAGCTGCCGCATTTTTCAAACTGAACCTGGTCAAAAACGTCATCATGCCACCTCTCATCCCACGATTTTGACCAATCAGTCTAATTGTTTTGAACTGACCGGTCATACAAAACTATTTCTATGATACATGAAAATGGGAAAAATGAAAAGGGCGAAGTTTAAAGTGGAAATCAAACGGAAAAACTATGACCATATCAACATTACCATTGATGGGGTGGACAACATGAAAACAAGACAGGATGCTTGGTCACATGAAGAAGATGTACTGTTGGCTGAAACGGTGCTGCAATATATACGCGAAGGAAAAACGCAACTTGCCGCTTTTGAAGTCGTTGGGAGACAACTGCACCGCACAGCGGCAGCATGCGGATTCCGTTGGAACGCCGAGGTGCGCAAACGGTACCTTGAGGCGATCGAACAGGCAAAAAAGCAGCGGAAAGAACGGAAACGGGCGCTCGAAATGATGAAAAAGTGGCAAAAAGACAGTACGGTTGCTGCTTGGAGTCCTTCTGGAGAACGGGATGGCGCCGAAGGGTCATCGCCTTTTCTCCCGGCGGCCCCATTGACACTGGAGCAGTGCATTTCATTTTTGCAAACATTGCGGCGCGGCATCGAGGAGATGGAAGCGATCCGCCAGGACAACGAGCGCCTGAAACGCGAGCGGGCGGAATGGCAGACGCGGAACGAACAGCTTGCTCAAAAACTCGAACGCCTTGAAACGAGGCAGACCACCGTGCAAGAAGATTATGAAGCGCTCGTGAAAATCATGGCCCGCGCCCGCCAGCTCGCTTCCGAAGAAGGCGACCGCTTCTCTCTTGCCCAGCTGTTTGCCGCCGAGGCGAACGGATCGAACGAATCGCTCGCCCATTCATAAAAAAAAGAAGGTGCCCCAACAAGCATCGGGACACGTTTTCACCGCTGGAACGACGGACAGCGCCCGCTAACAAACCGGTGAATGCACCGATGTTCACAGGAATCTCCACCTTCCCATTTTGTTCGAAATGAAGGTGGAGTCGTTCAATCGTCGCCAACGCGCCTTATGGGAATTCCCTCTAATAGACGATGAATCACGTAGGAAGCCATAATGAGCCCGGCAACTGATGGAACGAAAGCATTCGAAGACGGCGGCATTTTCGCCTTGCGGATCGGCGAAGCGTCATTGCCGACGACCTGGCGGACATCTTCGCGGATTTTCACCGGCTTCTCGTCGGAAAAGACGACCGGAATGCCGCGGCGGATCCCTTCTTTGCGCAGCTTGGCGCGGATGACTTTCGCGATCGGATCGGTGTGTGTTTTCGAAATATCGGCAATGCGGAACCGGGTCGGATCCATTTTGTTCGCCGCACCCATGCTGGAGATGATCGGAATGCCGCGCTTGAGGCATTGTTTCATCAAATGCACTTTGTACACAATCGTGTCGGACGCATCGATGACAAAATCCAGATCATAGGCGAAAAATTGCTCATACGTCTCTTCCGTATAAAACATTTGCAAAGCGATCACCTCGCACGCCGGGTTGATGTCGGCGATGCGCTCTTTCATGAGCTCCACTTTCGGACGCCCGATGGTCGAGAGCAACGCATGGATTTGCCGGTTGATGTTGGTGATATCGACGTTATCGCGATCAACAAGCACCAATCGGCCAATGCCGGAACGGGCGAGCGCCTCGACGGCGAACGACCCCACGCCGCCGACGCCAAGGACGGCGACGGTGGCGTTTTTTAAGCGTTCCAACCCTTCAGGGCCAATCGCGAGTTCATTGCGGGAAAATTGGTGCAGCATCGTTCTCCTCTCCGTTTGCTTCAAAATTGATGTTTATGCCGCTTTTTATCCTACCATCAAGACAGCAAAAGAGGCAACGGCATTTTGCTGGCAAAACAAAACCCCTATGCGGCCATCCGCATAGGGGAAATGTTGTTGATTCCTTAATGTCGCCAGTCCCAATCGTGCCGTCGATGCCTTCGTTTTGAACCCGCTCTCCCATAGGTGGGTGCCCTGTTCCAAGGTTTGCGCTTCCCCTGTGACGAAGAGGCGTGCACGCCGCTTGGAAACCCCGAGCTCCCGGATCATAAACTGTTCGGTCAAAACGATCAGTGATCCGACGAACACATTAGGACGGTTGTTAGTTTTATTGTAACACATTTTTCAGCCTTTGTGAACATCTATTGCCAACGTTTCTTTTTCAGATGCCGCTGTTACTCGTTTTCCGGAAGCACAACCGCCAAGTGCAGCTCCTCGAGCTGCTTGTCGCTGACCGGCCCCGGCGCTTCGGTAAGCAAGCAGCTCGCGCTCGCCGTTTTCGGAAACGCGATCGTATCGCGCAAGTTCGTGCGCCCAGCGAGCAACATCACCAGCCGGTCAAGGCCAAGCGCAATGCCGCCGTGCGGCGGAGTGCCGTATTCAAACGCCTCAAGCAAGAATCCGAACTGGCGGCGCGCTTCTTCTTCGCTGAACCCTAAGGCGCGGAACATTTTTTCTTGCACGTCCCGCTCGAAAATGCGAAGCGAGCCGCCGCCAAGCTCATAGCCATTTAAGACGAGATTTTTCGGCCCTTTTTTAAAGCAAGGCGG
>NZ_AYSF01000073.1:0-18424 GCF_000498995.1 Geobacillus thermopakistaniensis | reverse complement strand
GGTTTCCTCGTTGCGGACGTTGTCAATCGCAATATCCGCCCCCATTTGTGTAAGCACATCGATGATGCCGGTCCGCGTTGGATTTAAGCCGACGTTTTTCAGCGTAATTTCGCTGTTTGGCACAATGGCGCCGGCGACAAGGAAAAAGGCGGCTGACGAAATATCGCCGGGAACGTAAATGTGCGTCCCGCGCAAGCGTTGCGGACCGGCCACCGAGACGGTCAAGCCATCCACATTCACTTCACCGCCAAACAACCGAACCATCCGCTCGGTATGATCGCGCGAGCGGTGCGGCTCAGCAACAGACGTCACGCCGTCAGCGAATAAGCCGGCGAGCAAAATGGCCGATTTTACTTGCGCGCTCGCCACCGGCGAAGTGTAGCGAAGCGGGCGAAGCGCGCCGCCGCGGATGGAAAGCGGCGTATAATTGCCGCCCTCACGCCCGTCAATACGCGCTCCCATTTCGCGAAGCGGTTTCGTCACCCGCCCCATCGGTCGCTTGGCGATCGATTCATCGCCGACAAGGCAGGCGTGAAACGGCTGGCCGGCCAAAATGCCGAGCAACAGGCGCGCCGTCGTTCCCGAGTTGCCGACATCAAGCACCGCAGCCGGCTCGCGCAGCCCGCCGGGGCCGGCTCCTTCGACAACGACTGTCGTCCCGTCCTGGCGAATGTCAACGCCGAGTTTCCGGAAACAGTCGATCGTGCTTAAACAGTCCGACCCAGGCAAAAAATGGTCAATCACCGTCCGTCCAGAAGCAAGCGCCCCGAGCATGACGGCGCGATGGGAAATCGATTTGTCGCCGGGGACTTCGATCATTCCTCGGAGCGACGACACGTTGGTTGGCAACTGCATGCAAAATCCCTCCATTGTTTTTCCTTGCTACCCTTCATAGGTGGCATAGTTCGTATGTTTGGCGAGGCACGCTTTCGCCCGCGCCCGATCGTCTTCGCTTTGGAAGCTGAGGCGGAGCACGCCGTAAATTTCTTCGCGCGTCTCAATGATGCGGATGTTCGTGATGCTGATGTTTTCCTCGGCCAAATAGCCGGTCACTTCGGAGATGACGCCCGGATAATCCGGCACGTCGACATACAAATCGTAAAACGACGGAATCGCTCCTTTCGTTCTCGACGGCAGCCCGTCGCGAAACTGTTTCGCCTCCAAAAAGTAATGGTAAATAGCGATGCTGTTTTCTTCTTCGACAAACGAACGCAGCCGCTCCATTTCGGCGATCCAGCGGTCAAAGAGCGCAAGCAGTTCATGCTTGTTATGGATAAAAATATCGCGCCACATTTCCGGATTGCTCGACGCGATGCGGGTGATGTCGCGGAAGCCGCCGGCCGCCAGCCGGCTGACGAGGGCGTTTTCGCACTCGTATTCGCGCGCCTGATGAACGAGGCTCGCCGCAATCAAATGCGGAAAATGGCTGATTACGCCAGTGATGCGGTCATGCTCTTCCGGCGTTAAGATGACAAACTGCGCTTTCGTTCCCGCAAGCCACTGTTTCAACGCCTCGACTTGCTGCGGCGGCACATCGTCCGTCGGCGTCAAAATGTAAAAGGCGTTTTCAAACAGATGAGCCCTTGCCGCCGCCACACCGCTTTTATGCGACCCGGCCATCGGATGGCCGCCGATGAACGCTACGCCGTGATCCAACAGGCGGCGGGCGCCTTGGACGATGCGCTGCTTCGTGCTGCCGACATCGGTAACGATAACGCCGCGCTTCAACCGCTCGAGCGGCATCGATGAAAGCAGCGCCTCCGTCTGCATGACCGGAACGGCCAGAACGATCAAATCCGCCTGTCCGTATCCGTCTTCGGGCGAACGGGCGGCTTCGTCGATCACCTTGAGCGAACGCGCCAAGCCGAGCTGCCGCTCATTGACGTCGTAGCCGATGATCATCGCCTCCGGATGCGCTTTTTTAATCGCCAATGCAATCGATCCGCCGATCAAGCCGAGGCCGACAATGAACACTTTTCCTTCCAATCGTCCCACCTACTTTATGTAAACGTGCGCCCGCTGCTTTTGAAAAGCAACGGGCCGATCTTTTCTATCCATCCCGCCGCTGAACGGTCAGGCGAGCTGTTTTTCCCGAAGCAGTTGCGAAACGAGTTCCAACACCCGGTCGTTTTGCTCTTTCGTGCCAACAGTCACACGCACGCCGGTCGGCAGCCCAAGCGCTTGGCCCGAGCGGACAATGACGCCGCGCTCCAGCAAATAGCGGAACACTTCGTCGCCATCCAACCCGAAATCAATGAACAAAAAGTTTGTCTGCGACGGGTAATACTTCAGGCCGTTCTCCTCGCAAAAGCGATAATACCGCTCAAGCTCGGCGCGATTTCGTTCGACGCAGGCGCGGATGAACGCTTGATCGTCAAGTGCGGCCGCCGCGGCCGCTTGGGCGATGGTCGACGTGTTAAACGGCTCGCGCGCCGGCTCGACGGCGCGGATGAGCGTCTCACTCGCCACGCCGTAGCCGACGCGGAGCGCAGCGAGCCCGTATGCTTTCGAGAACGTGCGCATGACGACAAGCTGCTCGTACTCGTTTAAAAGCGGCACCGTTTGCGGGTAGTCGGGCGCCGTCGCATATTCGTAGTACGCTTCGTCCACGACGACGAGCACGTGCGGCGGCACGCGATCCAAAAAGGCGCGCAGCTCGGTGTCATTCACATACGTGCCCGTCGGGTTGTTCGGATTGCAAATCCAGACGATGCGCGTGTTTTCATCGATCGCCGCAAGCATCGCCTCCAAATCATGACGCCCATCAACAAGCGGCACTTCGCGCACCTCGGCCCGCTCGATGATGGCATTGTGCCGGTATTGCGGGAATGTCGGCGCCGCCATCACTGTATTCGCCCCCGGCTCTAAAAAGGCGCGGCAAAGAATTTGCACCACCTCATCCGAACCGTTGCCAAACAGAAGCTGTGTTTCCTTGACGCCAAGATGCTTCGCCACCTTTTCGCGCAACGTGCGGGCGCAGCCGTCCGGATAGACGGCGAGGCGGTCAAGCTCAGCGGCGATGGCCGCTTTTGCCGATGGCGACGAACCGTACGGATTCTCGTTAGAAGCAAGTTTAATAATCTCAGGCAAGCCATATTGCCGTTTGACTTCTTCGATCGATTTTCCCGGCTGGTACGGAGAAAGACCCCGGAGCGATTCCTTTACTTGCATGATTGTCGCCAACTCCTTCAATTCGGAACTTTTAGCGCGAAGAACACGGCTCCCGAAGCGGCGCGGCAAGCGAACGGGCGTAGGCAGCAAACTCGGCGACGGCCGCTTCCCTTTCGTCCGGCGCCTGCAACCTCGGAGCCAGCTGCTCGACTTTTTGCACGAGCGCGCTGCCGACGACAACGCCGTCGCACACCTCTTTCAACATCGCGACTTGCTCCGGCGCCGAAATGCCAAAGCCGACGGCGACCGGGACGCGGCTATGCCGCTTCACTTCGCGGAGGAAATCGCCGAGCGTCTCCGGCAGCGTCTCACGCACGCCTGTAACGCCTAGCGAGGAGACGCAATACAAAAACCCTTGCGCCGCCGAAGCGATCCGCTCGATCCGCTGCTTCGACGTCGGCGCAACAAGCGAAATGAGCGGGAGACCAAACCGTTCGCCAAGTTCGCGGAGCGGACCGCTTTCCTCAAACGGCAAATCGGGAATGAGCACGCCGTCGGCGCCATTTTCCCGCGCTAAAGCAAAAAAGGATTCTTCTCCTAATTGTAACACAGGATTGTAATACGTAAAGAGAATAATCGGAATGTTTACCCCTTTTTTTCGCATCTCGCCAATAAGCTGAATGGCTTTCGGCAGCGTCATGCCCCCGTCAAGCGCCCTTGCGGCGGCGCGTTGAATCGTCGGTCCGTCAGCGAGCGGGTCGGAGTACGGCACGCCAAGCTCCAATATGTCAGCGCCGGCCTCCTCAAGCGCCAAGGCGAGATCGATCGTCACATCGGGAGCCGGATCACCGGCAACGATAAACGGGATAAATAGCGGCGGATTAACGGACAGTGGCAATGTCTTCACCTTCCCTCGCACCAAGATGGCGCATCATCGTTTGCACATCTTTATCTCCGCGGCCGGACAGGCAAATGAGCACCGTTTCATCCGGCGGCATCTCGCGGGCGAGCTCGACGGCTTTCGCCACCGCATGGGCCGACTCGATGGCCGGAATGATGCCTTCCGTTTGCGCCAACAATTGAAACGCAGCGACGGCCTCGGCATCGGTCGCGCTTTCGTAGCGGACGCGGCCAATGCTCGCCAAATACGCATGTTCCGGGCCGACGCCGGGGTAATCAAGGCCGGCTGAGATCGAATACGGTTCGAGAATTTGTCCGTACTCGTCTTGCAACAGGTAGGTCATCGCCCCGTGTATGACCCCTTTCGTCCCTTTTGTGATTGTCGCCGCATGGTGCGGAGTGTCGATCCCTTTGCCGGCCGCCTCGACGCCGACGAGGCGGACGTCATCTTGCAAAAACGGGTAAAACATGCCGATGGCGTTGCTGCCGCCGCCGACGCAGGCAACGATGACATCCGGCAGCTTCCCTTCACGGGCGAGAAACTGTTCTTTCGCTTCATCGCCAATCACGCGCTGAAACTCGCGCACCATTTTCGGGTACGGATGCGGACCGACGACCGAGCCGATCATGTAAAAATGGTCGTCGCAGTGGGCGACCCAATAGCGAATTGCTTCGTTCGTCGCATCTTTCAACGTTCGGTTGCCGCTTGACACCGGCACGACTTCGGCGCCCAACAGCTTCATGCGAAACACGTTCAGCTCCTGCCGCTTGATGTCTTCTTCGCCCATAAAAACGATGCAATCCATGCCGAAATGGGCGGCCACCGTCGCCGCGGCGACGCCGTGCTGGCCGGCTCCGGTTTCAGCGATCAGCTTTTTCTTGCCCATCCGTTTTGCCAAAAGCGCCTGGCCGATCGCGTTGTTGATTTTATGGGCGCCCGTATGGTTTAAATCTTCGCGCTTTAAATAAATTTTCGCGCCGCCGACTTGCCGTGTCAAATTCGGCGCGAACGTGAGCGGGGTCGGGCGACCGGAGTAATGCTGCAAAATGCGGATGTATTCTTGTTTGAACGATTCATCGGCAAGCGCTTTGTCAAGCTCCGCTTCGATTTCCTCAAGCGGAAGCATGAGCGTCTCAGGGACAAACTTGCCGCCGAAATCGCCAAACCGGCCGTATTCATTCGGAACGCGTTCCATCATCTAACCCCACCTTCTCCTTCATAAAAGTTGAAAGACGAAGAGCCGCATTTCTTCAAAGTGCCTGTGTTTGTTAACCGTCCGAGCGTCAGCGCCGTCTTTTGGCCCTTCGCTTTGTTATTTTTTTATCAGGCGTGTTGATGAACCAATAAAAAGTCTGTTGAGAAGGCTCTAGTCCGAGCTTTTCTGCCGTAGTCGGCAAGCGGCTCGCTTGCCGACCGGGCATGCTGCCGCATGCCCTCCTCGAACAATGAACGCTTTGCGGGCAAATGTCATTCGCCCGCCGGCGTTCTTGTTCGAGGGAAGAGGCAGAAAAGCTTGTGTTCAGCCATATCATTCTGTGTTTTTTCGTACATAACGGATCATCAACACCCGTGATGTTTTATTTTTTCTTCGATTTGTTTCATCTTCGTTGGATCTTTGCGTCCGTCCGTTTCAATGCCGCTGCTGATATCGATGCCATCCGGGCGGTAGACAAGCAGCCGCTCGATATTGTCCGGAGTGATGCCGCCGGCGATGAAGCACGGCACGCCTTGGCGGGCCGCCTCTTCCAAATAGTGCGGCACCGCCTCCCAATCAAAAGCGACGCCCGTCCCCCCCCAGGCGCCGGCGGCGCGGCTGTCAACGACGTAGCCATCGGCAATGCCAGCGTACTGCCTCATCGCCGCAAGCGCACCGTCGCCATGGTGGATCGCCTTCCAGACGGAAAGCGGCACCGCCTCTTTCACCGCCGCCAGCTCCGCCGGCGTTTCACGGCCGTGGCATTGGATGACATGAAGCGGCAGCTCGGCGGCGACAGCGGCGATCCGCCTAACGGGGGCGTTGACAAAGACGCCGACAAGCTGCTTTGCGCCAAGCTTATGGGGCTCAAGCCATTGCTGCACTTCACTCGGAGAGACGTTCCGCCTGCTTTCGGCGAAAATAAAGCCGAGGTAATCAGCCTCGCTCGCGATAGCGGCCTGCACGTCTTCAGCCGAACGGTTGCCGCAATATTTAATTCGAATCATCCCCATCTTCCTCCCCAAACAGCCGGTAGACCGCTCGCTCCACATCATCTTGGCGCATGAGCGACTCGCCGACGAGCATGGCCTGCGCTCCGTACGATTTGACCGTCTTCACATCATTGAAGGAACCGATCCCGCTTTCGCTGACGATGACGCACGATGGCGGGATGAGCGGAGCGAGCGTTTTGGTCGCCTCAAGTGTTGTCACAAAGGTATGCAAGTCGCGGTTGTTGATGCCGACGATCTCCGGCGTAAACCGATCGAAAATCCGCTCGAGCGTCTCTTTTGCATGCACCTCGACCAGACATTCGAGCCCCAAGCTGTACGCTTCATGATAGAGCTCCTCGAGTGTTTCCGGCGGGAGCGCCTCGCCGATCAATAAAATCGCATCCGCCCCGAGTCGGACGCTTTCCTCGACTTGCCGCCGATCGATGATGAAATCTTTGCGCAGCACGGGAACGTTAACCGCTTCTTTCACCGCTCGCAAATAGCGGCGATGCCCTTGGAAATACCGTTCATCCGTCAGCACGCTGATCGCGTCGGCACCGGCGCGCTCATATGCTTTCGCGATGGCCACCGGGTCAAAATTCGGGCGAATGATGCCTTTTGACGGCGACGCTTTTTTCACCTCAGCGATCAAGCCAAGCATCCGCCGCGGCCGACGGAGCGCCGCCGCAAATGGCCGGCGCTTTCGCTCTGGCAATGGCGCCGGCAGCGTCAACGTTTCCACTTCTTCCCGTTTGGCTGCTAAAATTTGCTCAAGCATCATGAACCACTTCCTTCGCCCGCAGGCGTTGCAGTTGTTCGTATGCGGTTTTGGACAAAATGGCCTCTTTCGCCATCGCCACTCCTTCGGCAATCGTTTCGGCTTTGCCGGCGGCATACAGGGCGGCGCCGGCGTTCAGCGCAACGATATTGATGGCGCTCTCCGGCGCTGTTCCCGCCATCACCGCCTCAAGAAGCGCGGCGCTCTCTTCCGGATCGCGCACTTGCACATCGGCAAGCTCGCCGCGCGGCAAGCCGGCGTCTTCTGGTGCGATGACAAAGCGGCGGATCGCACCGTCTTTCAACTCCACGACATCCGTTTCTGCAGCGATGCTGCATTCATCAAGCCCATCGCGCCCGGTGACAAACAACACATGTTCCGAGCCGAGGCGGCGCATCGCCTCCGCCANCAGCCGGTCCATAAAATCGGGCCGAAAACTTCTGGTGCGATGACAAAGCGGCGGATCGCACCGTCTTTCAACTCCACGACATCCGTTTCTGCAGCGATGCTGCATTCATCAAGCCCATCGCGCCCGGTGACAAACAACACATGTTCCGAGCCGAGGCGGCGCATCGCCTCCGCCAATTTCTCAGCGTAGCAGGTCGAATAGACGCCGACGACTTGCCGCTTGCAGCGCGCCGGATTGGCGAGCGGGCCGATCAAGTTGAAAACGGTGCGGAAACCGATTTCCTTCCGCGGCCCGGCGGCGTGTTTCATCGCCGCGTGATAGAGCGGGGCGAACAAAAACGCCAGCCCTTTCGTTTCCAACGCCTGTTTGGCGGCCGACGGCGACGTTTGAATGTCGATGCCGATCCGCTCGAGCACATCAGCGCTGCCGCTTTTTGACGAAACAGCGCGGTTGCCGTGCTTGGCGACTTTGACGCCAAGCGATGAAATGACGATCGCCGCGGCGGTGGAAACGTTGAATGTCGCCGCCCCATCGCCGCCCGTACCGCACGTATCGATGACATCATCACTAGCCTCAATGGCAGTCATCCGGTCGCGCATCGCCCGCACAAATCCGACGAGCTCATCGACTGTCTCTCCGCGCAGGCGGAGCATGGACAACAGACTTGCGATTTGACTGTCTGTCGCCTCGCCGGACATGATGATATTCATCGCCGCATACGCTTCGTCTTCCGTCAACGCTTTCCCTTCCGCACATTTCGAAAGCAGCTGCTTCAACATACGGCCCTCTCCCCTTTAGCAAATAGTCGTTCCGCTTGTTCAATCGCATTCATCAAGGCGCTCGCCTTATTGCGCGTCTCTTTCCACTCCAGTTCCGGAACGGAGTCGGCGACAATGCCGGCGCCGGCTTGCACATAGGCATAGCCGTCTTTCACGACCGCTGTCCGGATGGCGATGCACGAATCGATGTTGCCATCAAACCCGATATAGGCAATCGCTCCGGCATACAGCCCCCTCGCTGTCGGCTCGAGTTCCTGCAAAATTTGCATCGCCCGCACTTTCGGCGCCCCGCTCACCGTTCCAGCCGGAAAGGCGGCAAGGAGTGCATCGATCGGGTGGACGTTGTCGTCCAGTTCACCGACGACCTTGGAAATTAAGTGCATCACGTGTGAAAACTTGCCGATCTGAAGCAACACCGGCACCTCGACCGTTCCGTACTTGGCGACCCGGCCGATGTCGTTGCGCGCCAAATCGACAAGCATATAATGCTCAGCCCGTTCTTTCGGGTCGTGGTACAGCTCATCAGCCAGCCTCTCGTCTTCCTCCGGCGATCGGCCGCGCCGCCGTGTGCCGGCAATCGGATCGATTTCAACGCGCCGACGGTGCACTTGAATCAGTTTTTCCGGCGAACTGCCGACAATTTCCACACCGTCAAGCTGGAAATAAAACATGTACGGCGACGGGTTGATGTATCGGAGCAGCCGATAAATGGCAAAGCCTCCGGCTTGAACCGGCACGCAGAAGCGCTGCGACAGAACCGCTTGAAACACATCGCCGGCCGCGATGTACCGTTTCACGGCCTCCACATCGCGCAAAAACTGTTTTTTGTCATAGTTGGACACCGCTTTGGCAAACGAGGCGGTCCGCCCCGATTCGCTTTCCGCCGGCAAGAGCGGCTGCTCGGCTTGAGGGCGGGCCGCTTTCGCCGCGAGATCGGCCATGCGCCGTTCGGCCGCGCGGTACGCTTCGATTTTCTCTTCCTCCGTTTCGTTGCCGCTCAACCGAATATAGTGAATGACGAGCAACTCACGCTTTTTTTGGTCAAACGCAAACAGCGATTCACAAAACACGAAATAGGCCGTCTTCATAGGCACATCGCGGTTTTTGTGGCGCGGCACTTTTTCGATGGCGGAAATGAAATCGTAGCCTAAAAACCCAACTGCACCGCCTGTAAACGGCACCGTCTCGGCAAGCGGCTTGACGGCAAGCGTCCGCTCGACCCATTGAAACGCTTCTTTCAGCGTCGGTGCGGTGATTTGTTCGTTCCCGTTTTCGTCTTTCACCGAAAACGTTTCGCCGGTTTCGCTCTCCAGCGTCAAAAACGGCGCCACACCGATGAACGAATAGCGCGCCCACGGCGATTCGTCATCCTTGCTTTCAAGCAAAAACACGGCTTCCTCGCGCAAATTGGCAAACACGCCGAGCGGCTCAATGACATCGGCTACAAATTTGCGCACAATCGGGATGGTTCGAAATTCGTTCGCTTCCGCCAAAAAAGCGGCCAGCCCATCAGCAGACATCACTTCTCCTCCCTTCATGATCAGCGGGCGGAGAATGAGGGTTTATGAGGCGAAAAAAGAGAGGGAAAATAAAACGCCCAAAGACGACCGTCTTTGGGCAGATGTCGGCGAATGAAAAAACGCTCACCTCAGCTAAACTCGCTCATTCTCATCTACCCTACGCTCGCTCTCTGCTCTCGCTCCACTTCTAACGCCCCCGATGTCTCAGGGGGCAAAGAGGTTATTTTAACTATATTACATTTCTGTTTTTTTTGTCAACGACAAATCCGGGCGCAGCACGACCGCCCCTTTTAAATACACGTGGCAGATCTCTTCTTGCTGTTTCTCAGTCGCCACCGTCATCATGACGCGAATGCAGCGCGGCAATGAACCGGGCACCGGAATTTCCCTCGTGCACATGACCGGCACATATGTCCAGCCGTCCAAACGGCGCAGCGCCTGCGCCGGAAACGCGGCGGTGATGTCGTCGGTGACGGAAATGAGCACAAACGACACATCAGAAGCGGCGACATCGTTTGCGCGGATCATTTCACGAAGCAACGTTTCAGTTGCCGCCACGATTTCCTCGGCGTCATTTCGATCCACTGTAATCGCTCCGCGAATGCCGCGAATCATTCTTTTCCCCCCTGTCTGGCAAACTCGTCCAGCCACGTGAGCAGGTTGTCGTCTTCGAGTTCCACCACTTCCACGTCGCCGATCTCAAAGAGAAGCACCATCCGCACTGTTCCGGCGTACGCTTTTTTGTCGCCTTTCATCTTCTCAAGCAGGCGGGGCGTCTGAACCGTTGTCGGCAGCGACACCGGGAAGCCGTATCCGGCGAACCAGTCGGCCAATCGATGCTCAGCGAACGACCGGCCGTAAAACCGTTCGCTGACAAAGACGGCAAACAGCATGCCAACCGCAACCGCCTCCCCGTGAGTGAGCGCGCCGTAGCCTAACTCGCTTTCCAGCGCATGGCCGAGCGTATGGCCGAAATTCAAATGGGCGCGCACCCCGGTTTCTTTTTCATCCTCACGCACGACGGACGCCTTAATGTCAATGCCCTTTTCAATGCAATAGGCGAGTTTCTCGCCGCGCAAGTCGGCGAGCGTCTTGATTTCCGCGCGCAGCCAGTCGTAAAAGCGGCGGTCGCGGATCAGCGCATGTTTGATCACTTCGGCAAACCCGGACCGAAGCTCGCGCTCGGGCAGCGTGCGCAAAAAGGAGGTGTCATACACAACTGCTTCCGGCTGGTGGAAGGCGCCGATCATATTTTTGCCGAGCGGATGGTTGATGGCGACTTTGCCGCCGACGGCGCTGTCATGGGCCAAGAGTGTCGTCGGCATTTGAATGTAACGGATGCCGCGCATATAGGTGGCGGCGACAAACCCAGCCAAATCGCCGACAACGCCGCCGCCAAGCGCAATGATAACCGAGCGGCGGTCGAGGCCGCACTGCAATGCCGCTGTCTGGCAAGCGTAATAATGATCAAATGACTTGGCCGCCTCCCCGCTTGGAATGACGTAGGCGTACACGTCATACTCAGCGGCGGCAAGCAACGCCCGCACCTCATCCAAATAAAGAGGCGCCACAGTATCGTCGGTAACGATGAAAAGTTTTGTCCCTGGCGGACAGGAGAGCGACCGAAGCAAGCTTGGCAGCACGCGGGCCGCCCCATCGCCCAAAAGAAGCGGATAGCGCTTCGTCGCCGTTTCAATCGTCCGTTCGATCATCGTCAAAACTCCTTTGCATAGCGGCGGGCGCGTTCCACATTTTCCTTAATCAAGTCCATCCGATCCTGCCCAAACTGCTCAACGATCGCCGCCGCCACTTCCCAGGCGACAACGGCCTCAGCGACAACGCTCGCCGCCGGCACGGCGCAGCTGTCCGATCGCTCAATGCTTGCCGCAAACGGCTCTTTCGTCTCGATATCCACGCTTTGAAGCGGCTTGTACAGCGTCGGGATCGGCTTCATCACTCCGCGCACGACGATCGGCATCCCGGTCGTCACCCCGCCTTCAAAGCCGCCCGCCCGGTTCGTCCGGCGCGAAAAGCCTTGTTCTGGGCTCCAAATGATTTCATCGTGCACTTCGCTTCCCGGGCGGCGCGCCGCCTCAAAGCCGATCCCGAATTCAACGCCTTTAAACGCGTTGATGCTGACGATCGCGGCCGCGATTTTCGCATCAAGCTTTCGGTCGTAATGGACGTAGCTGCCCACTCCGGCCGGAACACCTTCAACGATCACTTCAACGATGCCGCCGATCGAATCACCGTTTTTCTTCGCCCAATCGATCGCTTCCATCATTTTTTGCCCCGCCTCCGGGTCAAAGCAGCGCACCGGTGATTCTTCCGTCACTGCCTGCAATTCTTCAAGCGAACGATAATCGAGCTTCTTTGCGCGCACGCCGCCGATTTCGATGACATGCCCGGCGACGCGGATGCCGACCTCCTCCAAAATGCGTTTCGCCACCGCTCCAGCCGCCACGCGCACCGTCGTTTCACGCGCCGACGAGCGCTCCAGCACGTTGCGCATATCGCGATGTCCGTATTTCAGGGCGCCGTTTAAATCGGCATGCCCTGGGCGCGGACGCGTCACTTTCCGCTTCACTTCCGCTTCGTCATCAATCGGCTCAACCGCCATAATCGTTTGCCAATGTTTAAAATCGCGATTCTCGACAACGAGCGCAATCGGCGAGCCGAGCGTTTTCCCGTGCCGAACGCCGCCTGTGATTTTCACTTCATCTTTTTCAATCTGCATGCGGCGGCCGCGTCCGTATCCTTTTTGCCGGCGCGCCAGCTCTTTATTGATGTGCTCGGCGCGCAGCTCAAGCCCGGCCGGCACTCCTTCCAAAATGGCCGTCAATTGCGGCCCATGCGATTCCCCTGCCGTCAAATACCGCATGTTTGTCTCTCCCTTCAGGTCTTTAACGCGTTTAAGTAAAAATATATCATAAATTCGAAAAATGAAAATAGTTTCAGGAAAAAAGAAGCCGGCGCGAGCTATTTTTTTCGGTAAAAAAACGTCTCTTCGACTTCAAAACCGTACAGGCCGGGATTGAAAATCTGCTCGGTGCTGCCGACAAACAGCACGCCTCCCGTCCGGAGCGCGTCGTGAAATTTGCGATACAGCATCCGCTTCGCCTCTTCCGTAAAATAAATGAGCACGTTGCGGCAGACGATCAAATCCATGTTGCGCGGAAACGGATCCGCGAGCAAGTTGTGTTTTTGAAACTTGACCGTTTGTTTAATCTTTTCGTCTATTTTATAATACTCGCCTTCTTTCGTAAAAAACTTTTTTCTCATTTCCTCGGGCAGCTCTACAAGCGACCGTTCGCTGTACAAACCGAGGCGCGCGCGGGCGAGCGCATTATCGTCAATGTCGGTCGCCAACACCGACACGCGGTGAAGCGGCAATCGTTTTGCGAGCACCATCGCGAGCGTATACGGCTCCTCGCCGGTTGAGCAGGCAGCGCTCCACACGTTCGGGCGCGGGTTTTCCGCCAATAGCCGCGGCAAAATGGTGTGCTCAAGCACCTCCCAACGCTTGGCGTTCCGGTAAAACTCTGAGACGTTGATCGTCATCCGATCCAAGCATTCATGCCATAGCGCCGGCTCTTTCTCCATCGCTGCAAACAGCTCGGCAAAGCTCTTTAGCCCTTTTTTCATGTACAACGACGCCAAACGCCGCCTCATCTGGGCTTCCTTATATAGCGATAAATCAATGCCTGTTTTTCGCTTCACTTTGGCAATGAACTGCGCATAATCGTCCATCGTCGCCTGTTCCTCTCTCCTGTCAATGTACAAAAACGGCAAAAACCGGCCGAATGGCGGCCGGTCTTCGCATCAGTACAGCCATGCATTGATCTGTTTCGAATAGCTGACGAGCTCTTCTTCTTTAAAGAACAAACTGATTTCGCGTTCAGCGCTTTGCAGCGAGTCGGAGCCGTGGATGACGTTTTTGCCGACCGTCAAGCCGAAATCGCCGCGGATCGTGCCAGGGGCAGCCTCCTGCGGATTCGTTTTCCCCATCATTTGCCGGGCGGCGGCGATCACGTTCTCGCCCTCCCACACCATTGCAAACACTGGCCCCGAGGTGATAAAGTCGACAAGCTCGCCGAAAAATGGGCGCTCTTTATGTTCAGCGTAATGTTGCTCGGCGAGCTCGCGCGACACTTGCATCAGCTTCGCGCCGACAAGCTGGAAGCCTTTTTTTTCAAAACGGGCGACAATCTCGCCGATCAAATTGCGCTGAACCCCGTCCGGTTTCACCATGATGAATGTCCGTTCTGCCATTCGCTCTCCACCTCTACTGTCGTATGTACTGGGAAACGGATTCCCACCCATCATAGTATCATTGTTTTCCGCCGTTGGCAACAGCGTCCTTGAAAGCGCTAATAATCCCTTTTCCCAATGTAGAGGGCGAGATCATGAAGCAGCGTGCGCGCTTCGTTGGCCGGCAGCTCGCCAAGCAGGCGGAGCGCCTTTTCCAAATAGCGATCGCTTAGCGCATACGATCGTTCGATGGCGTCCGTCTGTTTAATGGCCGCTAGCACCGCCGCCATCTCCTCGGCATCCGTGTCCGCGTTGACGGCCGTAATTTTTGCCCGCACCTGTTCATCACAAAGGGCATACAGCACGGGGAGGGTGACGTTTCCTTGCTGCAAGTCGCTTCCAGCCGGCTTGCCGAGCTGCTCTTCCGTGCCGGTGAAATCGAGAATGTCATCGGTAATTTGAAACGACATGCCGACGCAATGGCCGAACCAATACAGCTGGTTGGCCACCGCCTCCGGCGCGCCGGCGGCAAGGGCGCCAAGCTGGCAGCTGGCGGCGATCAATAGCGCCGTTTTTCGGCGGATGCGCCGCAAGTACGTGCGAAGCGGCTGATCAAATCGGTATTTATCCTTGATTTGCTCGATTTCCCCGTGGCACACTTCAACGATCGTTTTCGCCAGCACTTGATGAGCGCGGGGGCTGTCAAGCTCCGCCATCCGCTCAAGCGAACGGGCGAAGAGGTAATCGCCTGTATACATGGCAAAGCGGTTGCTCCATCTCGCCTTGATCGTCGGCCGGCCGCGCCGCACGTCGGCGTCATCGATGACATCGTCGTGAACGAGCGATGCCATATGGATGAGTTCGAGCGCTACGGCTACATGTTTAATCCGTTCGAAATCATAATGACCAAAGCGGGCGGACAGCAAGACAAAAACGGGACGGATCCGCTTTCCGCCCGCTTGCAATAAATGGAGCGCCGCTTCCCCGAGCGGCCCGTATTCGGATCGGACCGTCCGCTCCAGCTCCTCTTCGACCGCCGCCAAATCATCGCTTAAAAACGAATACATCGCCTTTAACTTCATGGTGTTCACCTTGACTCATCGTTTATAGCCTAAATGCATGGCCGCTACGCCGAACGTGTACGGTTTGACCTCGACATCGACGAAACCGGCTTCGCGGAACATCTCAGCCAGCTCGTCCCGCCCTGGAAATTCGCGCGCCGACTCCTGCAGCCACGAGTATTCCTCATAGCTTTTCGCCAACAGCTTGCCAAACAGCGGCATAATAAACCGAAAATAAAAATAGTAAAGCTGGCGGAAACCAAACAACGTCGGCTGCGACGTTTCCAGACAGACGGTCATGCCGCCCGGCTTGGTGACGCGGTGCATTTCCTTAAGCACCGTCATATAATCAGGAACGTTGCGCAAGCCAAAGCCGATCGTCACATAATCGAACGAATTGTCGGGAAACGGCAGCTGCATGGCGTTGCCGTGAATGAGCTTGACATTGCCGAGGCCGCGCGCCTTCACCTTTTGTTCGCCGACTTTCAGCATGTTTTCGCTGAAGTCAAGGCCGTACACTTCCCCCTCCGGCCCGACCGCCTCAGCCAGCGCGATCGCCCAGTCGGCCGTTCCGCAGCAAACGTCGAGCGCCCTTTTCCCTTTTTGCACATTCATCCTCCGCATGACGTCTTCGCGCCATTTCAAATGGCGGCGGAAGCTGATGACAGAATTCATCCGGTCATAATGTGCAGAAATTTTTTCAAATACGCGATGGACTCGCTCTTCTTTCGATTGATGCATCGTTCTACCCTTCTTCCACCGACTTTTTGACGATGGCTTGAAATCCGCCGGCAAGTTCCGCCATGCGAAACCGCAGCAGGTCGTTCATCGGCAAATTCGCCGCCAGCAGCGCTTCCTTGCAATGGTCAATATAACGCTCGCAAAGGCGAAGCAAATGCCGCCTTTGTTCTTTCGTCAGCCCTTTGGCCCATGGAAAGGCGATATGCGCCATTTGCTCAAACAGCATGGATGACCCCGTGCGGACGAACGCTTCCTGCTCGAGCAGCAAGCGCCGCAACAGCAAGTAATGGCCGGAAAATCGCCCCCATTGCGGCGCCCCGATGCGCTCGGCAAGCTTCGCAAGCAACGCCGACTCGATCGTGCCGACCGCGGCGAACAGCGTCTCGATCCGCTCCACCTTTTTTTCATACAGCCGCACTTTTTGCTCATTAATCTCGCGGACCGCTTCGGCGAACAAACGGATGAGCGCAACATCGCCCGAGCGCGCCAGCAAGTCGTAATAAAGCCCGCTGTACAAGTCGCCGGCCAAAACGACAAGCTGCCGCGTCCGCAAATCGCCGCCGCGGTCTGTCACCTGATCATGGGTGTCAAGGGCGATTTGCATGAGCATCATGGCGATGATGCACCGGTCCGGCTCATTTGGCGCCGCCGGAGCATCAGTCATCATCGACAGCGAAAGCAGCAGCCGGTCTTCATCAACAGCCGGCGCCGGCACATGCGCGCGCAAATACGGATGGTCAAGCAGCCGTTCGATTTGTTCCTTCAATGACGCCAATTTCACCATGATGTCATTCACTCTTCTCACCCTTGTCCCCCAAAAAATATCCGCACCGCCATGACGGACTCAATTATAACATAATTTTGTCGAAAACGCTCTAGTTTGCTAGAAATTTGCTGGTTTACTTTTTCCCTTCCGATTCAACCACACCGTGGCGCGTTTGAATATACGCTTTTCCTCTCACTTTGATCGCCGACGTATGTTCCGTGAACTGAGCAATCAACACTTCGCCTTTGTCAAGCTTTTCCGAATGGTGAAATCTTGTGTCCGCGCCGCGCGTCAGCCCGATGACGTTCACCCCGTCTTCGAGCGCTTTAATGACGACAAAATCGCTGTTTGTGTACATCCTCTTCCCTCCTTACGCTTTGATTAACGAAAGCACTTCAGCGCGGGCGTTGGCATCTGTTTCAAACACGCCGCGCACCGCTGTCGTCACTGTTTTGGCCCCCGGTTTTTTCACCCCGCGCATCGTCATGCACATATGCTCCGCCTCAACGACGACCATCACCCCATGCGGCTCAAGCGCCTCGACGATCGAATCAGCGATCGTTGCCGTGATGCGCTCTTGCAGCTGCGGGCGGCGCGCCACCGCCTCAACGGCTCGAGCGAGCTTGCTCAGCCCGGTCACTTTCCCTTCCCGCGGAATATAGGCGACGTGGGCAGCGCCAAAAAACGGCACTAAATGGTGTTCGCACATCGAATAAAACGGAATATCTTTGACGAGCACAAGCTCCTCATGTTCCTCGCTGAATACGGTTTGAAAGTGCTGCTTTGGGTCTTCCTGCAGCCCAGCGAACACCTCGGCGTACATTTTCGCCACCCTCTTCGGCGTATCGACGAGCCCTTCGCGGTTTGGATCTTCCCCGATCGCCTCAAGAATGAGGCGGACCGCATATTCAATTTGCGCAAAATTGATCTCTGGCATACAAGCAACATCCTCCTGCATCATAAAAGCTGCATGTAATCCGATTCTAGCATAGGGAGCCAAAAAAAACAAAAAAGAAGGGCCGGTGGATCACCTGCCCTTCCCTCCTGCGCTCCTGCTATGTAGGCTTACTTGACGGCATCTTTCAATGCTTTGCCCGGTTTGAATGCAGGAACTTTGCTTGCCGGAATTTCCATTTCTTCGCCCGTTTGCGGGTTGCGTCCTTTCCGGGCGGCGCGCTCGCGCACTTCAAAGTTTCCAAAACCGATTAATTGCACTTTATCGCCTTTTCGCAGCGCTTCTGTAATCGAATCAAACACCGCATCAACGGCTTTTGTCGCATCTTTTTTGGAAAGACCGCTTGTTTCAGCGACCGCGTTGATCAATTCCGTTTTGTTCATGCCATTCACCTCCTCCCAAGGGGCTGGTCTTGTTTACTACCATTTGTGCACACTTTTCTGCTTTTCTATACATAGACATCCAATTCCAGCGGCAAGAAGGCCCGCGCGCCGCGCCGGCGCAGCCAATCATTCTATGTTTGCCTCGCGACAGTCCGCAGGAGATGCGCCTATGCCGCCGGCTGAAGCCCCTTCCCAACAGTTTGGGCTCCTCCTGTTTTCGCCGGGCGCAAACGAAGCCAAGGGCGAGGAAAGCCGCCTTCTTCCCGCCAACAGGCGGTGACATGCCTAATCTTAACCAATTGACCGCGGAAATTCAACATCTTTTTTCGCAAAAACGGCCAATTTTAGGCATATTTCACCAAAACAACGATTTCAGATAAAAGATTACCATAACGCCATGCCTATAATCAAGTGCCAATCCTGATTTCTCAAGGGTTTTGGCGATTTTTTCCCTTTGCCGCTTAGCAACTGAAAAAATGGCATCAAAAAAAGCTCCCTTGTCGGGAGCTTGGCGCGCGGCCTCCGCTTTTCTTTCTGTCTAGCTGCGGCCGCTAGCTCCCTTCCGCAAAATAACCTCCGCCC
>NZ_AYSF01000072.1:0-11293 GCF_000498995.1 Geobacillus thermopakistaniensis | reverse complement strand
CAATGTGGCAAAAATGACGCCGAAAATGAAGCGAGTCAACCGTCAACGAAGCGGACGCATAATCGGACAAGGCGCGGGCGAACAACCGCAGCAGACCGTCCCGCTCGTACGCCCCGGCCAAGGACAAAGCAAGAAATGAAGCAAGCAGCACGGAAGCGGAGACGACATCACCGCTTTTGGCCACCTGTCCTTTTTCCCGCACTTCTTGCCGTTTGCGAGGCGTCGCCTTTTCCGTTTTTTCCCCAGCGAAAAATTGCAAATCGAGCCGCCACTCGCCCATCTTATCCGCCTCCCAACAGCCGCATCAACTCGCGCAACGAGGCAAACATGAAGTGAAATACGCCGCGCGCCGCGAGCAATATTCCCCCGACTGCCGCCAACAGGAGCAAAAACGCCGCCGCCGTTTTGGCGGAAAAGCCGACCGCGAAAATGTTCATTTGCGGCACCGCGCGGGCGATGATGCCAAGCGCCACGTCGACTAAAAAGAGCGATCCGACAAGCGGGGCGGCCATTTGCACAGCGGCGGCAAACATGGCAGCGAACACCCGCACGACGTACTCCACCGCCGGCCCATCGGCAATGTGCGGCAAGCGGTCAAGCGGCAGCCAATGATAGCTGTAAAACATGCCGTCAAGCAGCAAATGGTGCCCGTCAAGCATAAGCAAAAGCAAAAGCGCCAGCAAATGAAGATACTCGCCAAGCAGCGGGCTTTGCGCTCCAGTTTGCGGGTCGATGACGTTGGCGATGGCAAACCCGATTTGAAAATCGATCAAGCCGCCGGCGACTTGCACCGCCGCCATGAGGATCGCTGCCAGCAGCCCAAGCGCCAGTCCGACGAGCGCTTCTTTTACGACAAGCAATACATACACGCCGTCAAGCGCCAACACCGGTTTGGGCATCGCCCAAAACAACAGCCAGCTGAACAAAAACGCCAATCCGGCTTTATACGAAGCCGGCACGGTCCGGTAGGAAAACAACGGCATCGCCGCGAAAAACGAAGCAGCGCGGACAAAGACGAGCAAAAACGCCGGAAAATAAGTCCATACTTGTTCCATCGCCGATCAGCCTATAAACGAAGCAAGATTGTTGAAAATATCGTGCGCGTACGACACCATTTTCGAGAGCATCCACGGCCCAAAGAACACAAGTCCAAGCAAGACGGCGACGATTTTCGGCACAAACGCGAGCGTCTGCTCTTGAATTTGCGTCGCCGCCTGAAAAATGCTGACGACAAGCCCGACGGCAAGGGACAACAACAAGAGCGGCCCGCAGACGACAAGCACGATATACACGCCTTGTTCAGCAAGGCGGATGATGAAATCGGCACTCATAAACGCCACCTATCTTTATTGAAAACTTTGCAACAATGATTTGACGACCAAATGCCAGCCATCAACAAGGACAAACAATAAAATTTTAAACGGCAGCGAAATCATCACAGGCGGCAGCATCATCATCCCCATCGACATTAAGACGCTGGCGACGATCATGTCGATGACTAAAAACGGAATAAAAATCATAAAGCCCATTTGAAACGCCGTTTTCAACTCACTGATGGCAAACGCCGGCACGAGCGCGGTCATCGGGATGTCGTTGATCGTTTTCGGCTGTTTGGCGCCGCTGTATGATAAAAACAGCGCCAAATCTTCCTGCCTTGTGTATTGGCTCATAAACTGCTTCAGCGGAACAGCCGCCCGTTCATACGCCTCCTCCAAATCAATTTTGTCGGCAAACAGCGGCTGCAATGCCTGGTCGTTGATTTCTTTCCAGGTTGGCGCCATAATGAAAAATGTTAAAAACAGCGCGAGCCCGACGAGCACTTGGTTCGGCGGCATCTGCTGCGTGCCGAGCGCCGTGCGCACAAACGACAAAACGATGACGATGCGCGTAAAACATGTCATCATAATGAGAATGCCGGGAGCGATCGACAAAACGGTGAGCAGCAGAAGAAGCTTCACCGCTGTCGACACGTGCTCGGGAGCCATCGAATCAAACATATGGACAAATTCACTCATCGCCCGCCGTCCCTTTCTTCTTCAACCGATTGAGCCACTCGTTTCGCTTTTCGGCCATTTGCTTCATCTCCTCAGCCAACAGCGCCGAAAACGATGACAGCGAACCGCTTTTCCGCTTTGATTTCGCCGTCCACTCACCGCGAAGGAGGGAGCCAAGCCGGCCGAACTTCGCCATCCGTTCCAACCGTTCGCGATGCTGCGCTAACAGCTCATGGATTTCATCTTCGTCTTCAATTTCCTTAAGCAGCTGAATCGAATCGCCGACGCCGATGACGAGCAGCCGGCGGCCGACTTTAATCAGCTGCACAGAGCGGTTCGCCCCGACGCTTGTTCCCCCAAGGTGCTCAATGGCGCCTTTTTGGCCGGAAACGAACAACTGACGGCGGGAAAGCCATTGAAACAGCGCATAAAGAAGGAAGAGAACAAAGGCGGTCGCGCCGATGAGCCGAAGCACATCGAAAGCGGAAACCGCATCAGCGGCTTGATTCGCTGTCTGTTTTGTCTGTTGCCCGGAAGGAGCTGACTTCCCGCATGAATCGGGATGCTGCAGGCAGTCGGCGACCGTCGGGCTTTGGGCGGCCAATGCCGGCACCGGCCCCAAAGCGATGGCTGCTGCCAGCAAAACGGCCGCCCAGCGCCAAATTGCCATAGTTTCCACCTCTGATCGCTCACCCGATCGTTTTGTTGATCGCTTCGATGACGCGGTCCGCTTGGAACGGCTTGACCACAAAATCTTTCGCCCCGGCTTGAATGGCATCAATCACCATTGCCTGCTGCCCCATCGCGGAGCACATAATGACTTTGGCGTTGCTGTCGATTTTTTTAATTTCCTTGAGCGCCGTAATCCCATCCATCTCCGGCATCGTAATATCCATTGTCACTACATCGGGCTGCGTTTCCTTGTATTTCTCGATCGCCTGCCGCCCATCGGCCGCTTCGGCGACGACTTCATGTCCGTTTTTTGTCAAAATGTCTTTAATCATCATGCGCATAAATGCCGCATCATCAACGACAAGCACTCTTGCCATGTCCCCTTACCTCCCAAACGCCTGTTTATTTTAGCCGTGTTAGCCGATCGCTTTGGCTGATGATGTCCGTGATGCGGACGCCGAAATTTTCATCGATGACGACAACCTCTCCTTTCGCGATCAGCTTGTTGTTGACAAACACGTCGACCGGTTCGCCGGCCAGCTTATCGAGCTCAATGATCGATCCAGTCGACAGCTGCAAAATTTCCTGCACCGATCGCTTCGTCCGTCCGAGTTCAACCGTCACCTGCAGCGGCACATCAAACAGCAGCTCCAAATTGCGCGCCTCCGTTGCCGCAAGCGGCGGGGCATCGAACTCGACGAAATCGGCGGTTTGAATATGCCGAGCGGTTGCACCATCCCTATCCTTGTCCGCGCGCCCAGCCGACGGTTCATCCGTCGAGCGGCTCGCCGCTTCTGAAACGGCCGCACCGCCGTTCGCCTGAGCGTAAGTCGGAACAGGCTGCGGCTCGCTAAACGGCCGCGCGTCCGCCGACGACTTGAGGTTAACTTCCGCAGCCCCCGGCTCCTCAAGCGGCGAGCCGAGCAATTGGGCAACCAATTCTTTCGCGAAATCGACCGGCAGCAGCTGCATAATGCTTGAGTCGATCAACTCGCCGATTTTCAGCCGAAATGACACTTTAATGAGAAAATCTTCGTCCGGCAAATATTCCATCCCTTTTCCTTCCGCCAAATCAAGCAGGTGGAGCGTCGGCGGGGAAATATCAACCCGCTTGCCAAAGACGGTCGACATCGACGTCGCCGCTGAGCCCATCATTTGGTTCATCGCTTCTTGAACAGCGCTCAGCTGAATCTCTCCGAGCGGACCATCGGCCGCCGTTCCGTCGCCGCCAAGCATTAAATCAGCGATAATCGCCGCGTCTTTCTGTTTAATGACCAACAAATTTGTCCCGAGCAGCCCTTCCGTATAGTTGACTTGGATGGCGACATATGGCTGCGGAAATTCATCAGCGACGCTTGTGCGCTCGATCATGGACACGCTTGGCGTCGTAATTTCCACCTTTTGGTTCAATAACATCGACAGTGCAGTGGCCGAACTGCCGAATGAAATATTGCCAATTTCCCCAAGGGCATCTTGCTCGAGCGGGGTGAAAATATCGTGGAGCGCCGGAACGTGATCGCTATTGTCCATTCCGCGCAGTAAAGCATCGATTTCATCTTGCGACAACATCCCATCATTCATCATGGTCGTCTTCGTCCCCCTCGATCATCGCTAAAATTTGCACCGCCAGCTTTTTGTTCCGCTTCCCCGGCTGGCCGATAAACTTTGGAATATGGCCGATTTTGACCACGAGCGGCTCATGAATCGACTGCTCGAGCTGAATGACGTCGCCGGCCTCGAGTTGAAGAAATTCATTGACCGTGATGACCGCCGTTCCCAGTTCAGCGATAATCGGCAATTTTGCCGCGCGGATGCGCTGTTCGATCCGTTTCGCTTCCTCGGGGGAACGCTCCTTTTTTTGCGCCTGCATCCAGTAATGCACCGACAGCCGCGGCATAATCGGCTCCAAGACGACATGCGGAATGCACACATTCATCATGCCGCGCGCTTCGCCGATTTGCGTGTTGAGCGAAATGACGACGACGGTGTCGTTCGGCGCAATCATGCGCAAAAACTGCGGATTGACTTCAAAATCGACAAAGAGCGGGTCGACTTCCGCCACCGATTCCCAAGCGTCGCGCCAATGGACAAACGCCTTGTCAAACAAATTGGACATGATGCGTGTTTCAATCTCAGTCAAATGCTCCACTTTATCCATGCCGACGCCGCGCCCGCCCATCACCCGGTCAAGCATGGCGTAAGCGATGTTCGGGTTGACTTCCAAAAGGACATGCCCGCCAAGCGGCGGCACCTCAAAGACATTGATGATCGTCATTTTTGGGATGGAGCGGACAAATTCTTCGTATGGAATTTGGTCGGCCGATGCGACCGAAATTTGCACATATGTGCGCAACTGGGCGGAAAAAAACGTTGTCAGCAGACGGGCGAAATTCTCATGAATGCGCGTCAGGCTGCGGATTTGATCTTTGGAAAACCGGAGCGCCCGCCGGAAATCATACGTTTTGACGCGTCGGCCTTCCTCCTCTTTTTTCAGCTCCTCCGCGCTCATCTCCCCTGCAGAAAGCGCAGCGAGCAACGCGTCAATTTCGCTTTGCGACAATACTTCCCCGGCCGTCATTTCATCTTCCCCCCTTCCAATGACAGGGCTACTGGAGGATAAAAGAGGTAATGTAGACGTTCTCCACTCTCCCTTCTTGCATCAATCCGTTGATCTCGCGCTTCAGCCGCTCTTTCAGCGCCGTCAGCCCTTCTTTTCCTTTAAAGTCGGCCGCTTTCATCTGCGAAAGTTGCTCGATGATCACGTCTTTCATCTGAAAATCGCGTTTCTCCGCCTCTTCTTTTCCTTGATCGCTGTCTGTTTCAATTTTAAATGAGATTTTAATATAACGCCCGTCCGCTAAATTGGTGGTCATTTCCGGAATGTCGATCGATCGTTCCGCTAGTTCATCGGCGCTTGGCGCCCCTTGTTTTTCCGCATGCCCCATCTTCATCACCGCGACAAGCGCCGCCGTTCCGGCCAAGGCGATGACCGCCAGCACAATGATCATCGTTTTGATTGCTTTATTCCCTTTCACTGTCCAATCCTCCTGCTTTCGGTAAGCGAAACACACCAAGCTGCCGGTAAAATTCGCTCGCTCGTGCAGCCACTTGCTCGACCGTTTCGCGCACGACGAATTTTTTTCCGTTCGTCAGCGTCACGGTCGTATCAGGAAACGCTTCAATTTGTTCGATGTACAACGCATTGAGCACAAACCGTTTCCCGTTGAGCTTCGTTAACGAAATCATCGGCCAGCAGGCGCAAGACGCCGCTCACGCCCTACCTCCTATTCTATTTTTTCAAGTTGACAAGCTCTTGCAAAATTTCATCCGATGTCGTAATGATGCGCGTATTCGCCTGGAAGCCGCGCTGGGCGACGATCATCTCCGTGAATTCCTCGGCAAGGTCGACGTTGGACATCTCAAGCGCGCCGGAGACGATGGTTCCTGTTCCGTTCGCTCCCGGCGCCCCTGTCGTTGGCGCGCCGGAGTTGGTCGTTTCGCGGAACAAGTTGTTGCCGGCTTTTTCTAATCCGTCATTGTTTGCAAATTTGGCCAGCTGAATCGTGCCTATCAGCTGTAAATTCCCAGAAGCATCGATGATGTTGACCGTGCCATCGGCTCCGATGCTTAAACTTTTCGCATTAGAAGGAATTTTCAAACTCGTGATTTTCCCAGTCGAATCAGTTCCAAGTAAATATTGACCATCGGCATTGACAATAGAGCCTTGCGAATCGAGATAAAAATTCCCCGCTCTCGTATACATGCGATTGTTGCCGGACGCATCGCCGACGATGAAAAACCCGTCGCCGGAAATGGCCAAATCGAGCACACGGCCGGTCGTTTGCAAGCTGCCTTGCGTATGGACGGTGTCGATCGCCGCAAGCTGCGAACCGAGCCCGACCTGCTTTGGATTCGTCCCGCCGCGGCCGGCATTGGGCCCGCTTGCTCCAGAAATCGTCTGGCTCATCAAATCTTTGAAAATCGTTCGTCCTTTTTTAAACCCGTACGTATTGACATTGGCAATGTTGTTGCCGATGACATCCAACTTCGTTTGAAAGTTGCGCATGGCGCCGATTCCGGAATACATGGAACGAAGCATCGGTTCCCTCTCCCCTTTTATCCTTTTTGTTCGACTTTCACGACCGCATCCGCGGCAATCGTTGTCCCGTTATCAAGCCCAAGAGTCACTTGGCCGTCTTTTTGCATGACCGATTGAACGACGGCGCTCATCATCGTCTCGCCGTCTTGCCAGTGCACCGTTTTGCCGATCCATTCGCTGTAGCGCAAAAGCGCATCGCGGCTTGACGCTTGCATCCATTGCTGCATCAAATTGGCGATGTTCATCATTTGCTCAAGCGAGGAGAAGCTCGCCATTTGCGCGATAAAGTCTTTATCTTCCATCGGATTGAGCGGGTCTTGGTTTTCTAGCTGAGCGAGCAAAATTTTGAGAAAGTCGTCTTTTCCTAAAATTTGATTGCCCGTTTTCCGTTCCGGCTGAACCGCGTTTGCCAGCCATAAGCTTCCATCAATCGCATTCGTTGTCATCCTCGTTCTTTTCCCCCTTATGCGTCAGCTTCGATCCCGTCTAGCGCAAACGGGAAGGAAGATGATGGCTCCCGCTTTTGTTTTTGCCGCGATTCGCCCTGCTGCTGTCCTCCTTGGCGGTTCCCGGAATACGGCGGCATAGCGGAGCGGTCATAATCCGACCAAACGGTCCATTTTTCGACCGTGATGGAACTCGCATCAAGCTGCTGAGCAAGCTGCGGCAAATGAGCGTAGAGCAACTCTTTCACCGCGTCGTTCGCCACGAGCAGCTTGGCGGCGAGCTTTCCACCTTCCTCTGTCATTTTCACCGTCACCGTCCCGAGATGTTCCGGATGCAGACGGATGACAAGCTGCATGACACCGTTTGGCAACTTCATCCACCGCGCCGACCTTAGCGCGTGGGCGACTTGATCAGCGACGCTTCCGCCAGCTGACGCCGGCATCTCGCCGATCAGCCCGACAGATGAAGAGGAGGGTGATAAAAGCGCAGGAGGAGTGGTGAATGAAGGAGCGGCCTCGCCGCCATGCCCCTTGTCCCCCCTTTTTGACAGCGAAACGTCTTTTTCGCCAGCCGGACGGACGGAAGAAGCTCCGTTAGGCAGCGCGACAACCGGCCTGTTGCCTCCCTGCTCATGGAATGGACGCTGGTCGCCGTCGCTCAGGAGCGGTGGAAACATCCCTGTTTTTCCGCTGGAAGGCGAAAAAGATTCAGCATCGATATGACCACTTTTCCGTCCGTCGGTTATGAACGCACGTTCAAATCCCGCTTCATCGGCCGCCGGCTGAGCGGCAATCGTTTCTTCACCATTCATCGCACCGACAAACGGAAATGTCCAATGATCACTCGTTTTCCCTTCCGCCTGCTGATCCGCCGCCAAAAGCGGCGCGCCTGCAGCTGCCGAAATTGGAGCAACAGCCCAAGCAGCCACGATGGAAGGGGCAAGCCACAATGATTCGATTTGCGCCGGCTTCTTTTCCGCTGAAGATGGTTGTCCGGCTGCGCCCGTTTCCATTCCGCCATTTTGCCAATCTGGCTCTTTGTTTTTGTTCGACTCCTCTTGAAACAAGCTAGTCTCTGCCCCAGCGGGCAATAACTCTTGTTGCTTGTGCGCAAGCAACGCCGCAAACACGTTTGCGTTTTCCGCCTCTTTTTTCACCGCCATAGCGCCTGCCGATAGCGGCGCGTTTGCTGTGATCGTTACTTTCATTCGGCCGCCTCCTTCCCCATCGCCCTTTTGCTTAACGATGCCAACAGTTTCGCCGCCTGCCCAGCCGGCATTTGTTCCAAAATGGCTGCCGCTTTGTCGCCGTCAATCTGGCTCAGTACACGGAGCGCTTCGCTCTCAGGCAGTTCCGCTAAAATAGCCGCCGCCTGTTTTTCCGACATGGCGTCATACATGCCGACGACATCTTCTTCCGTCAAGGCCGGCTCGTCAACAGGCTCAGCCTGAGCGTCCGTTTTCCCGCTTGGCGCAGACAGCTGGGCGATTTCCTTTTCCTTTGCCGCCAATTCGTTTTTCAACTGCTTGATTTGCTTTTGTTGGTCGGCGATCGTTCGTTTTTGCTGGTTGATCGTCTGCTGCTGAGCTTCAATCGTTTTTTGCAAAGCTTTCTCCCTTTTGCTCCAGTTGATCCACTCGGAGACAAACGGCGCCTTTATTGTCCACTGCTTTGCCGCCTTGGCCACATCAACGCCGGCAATGTTTAAAATCAACAACAGAAAGGAGGCAGCAAACGCACTCGGAATGACAATGACAAACAACAGCCATTGCCACCAACTCGCCTGCATTTCCTGTTCAACTTTGCTCTCCGCCATCTATACCTCTCCTTGCCTTGCAAAACGTTGAACCGCCATTTCATCGAGCAGGCGGCGTTCCGCTTCCCTCTCAAGCTGCTCGGCCCACCGCTTAATGCGCTCGCGCATTTTTTCGTATTTTTTCACTTCGATATTCAATTCCATCAAACGCTGTTGCCGGCGCTGCATCTGCTCGCGCGCCTGCATGACGACAAGCTGATAATGGTCGATCATCCGCTCTAAATTCGCCATATATTGCAGCCTAAGGCGAATGTCTCCAACGGACAGGCCGGCTTGAAGCTGTTCATCCCGAGCCGCCGCGCATTCTTCTTTTTCCTTGAGCAGGCGGTAAAGCGTTTCGGCTGCCTGCTCAAACCGGCGGACCGCCTCCTCGTATTCGCCAAGCGCCTTTTCTTTTTCTTTTTCTTTCATCGCCAGCACTTTTTGCAGCCGAAACGTCGGCGTCACATTTGTTCACCCTTTCATCGTCTGAACATGGCGCGCGATTTCTCACCGAACCGACAACAAGCGCAACAGGGCATCAATGCTTTCGGCGCGCGTCGTTTTTTCATCGATGTTTTGGCGGCAAAACGCCATCATTTGCGGATAAAATTCGATCGCCTCATCAATTTCTTGGGACGACCCCCGTTTGTACGCCCCGATTTGAATCAAATCCTCCGAATCGATATAAGTGGACAGAAGGCGGCGGAACCGGTTTGCCGCTTCGCGGTGCTCTGCGCTGATCATGTGGGGCATGACGCGGCTGACGCTTTTGAGCACGTTAATCGCCGGGTAATGCCCTTTGTTCGCCAGCTGGCGTTCCAACACAAAATGGCCATCCAAAATGCCGCGCACCGCATCAGCGATCGGCTCATTCATGTCATCGCCGTCAACAAGCACCGTATAAAACGCGGTGATCGTGCCGGAAGCGTTCGTTCCAGCCCGTTCAAGCAACTTTGGCAGGAGGGCGAAGACCGATGGCGTATAGCCTTTCGTCGTCGGCGGCTCACCGACGGCAAGGCCAATCTCCCGTTGCGCCATAGCGACGCGGGTGACCGAGTCCATCATGAGCATGACATCCGCCCCTTGGTCGCGGAAATATTCGGCGATCGCCGTTGCCGTATAGGCGCCTTTGACGCGCATCAGCGCCGGCTGGTCGGACGTGGCGACGACGACGACCGAGCGGGCCAAGCCGTCCGGGCCAAGGTCGCGCTCTAAAAACTCGCGCACTTCGCGGCCACGCTCGCCGATTAAGGCGATGACGTTCACATCAGCCGACGTATGGCGGGCGATCATTCCCATGAGCGTGCTTTTGCCGACGCCCGAGCCGGCAAAAATGCCGACGCGTTGCCCCTTGCCGACGGCAAGCAGGCTGTCGATGACGCGGATGCCGACTTCAAGCGGTTCGACAATCGGCGGCCGAACGAGCGGATTGGGCGGATCGCGTTCGACCGACACCGGCTTCAGCCCGGGCGGCAACGGGCTCCCGTCAAGCGGTTGGCCGAGCGGATCAAGAACCATGCCAATGAGCGCATCGCCGACGTGCACTTCAAGCGGCCGGCCGGTCGCTTCGACAAGGCAGCCGGGAGCGATATGAGACATGGCGGAAAACGGCATAAGCAAGACGTGCTGTTCATGAAAGCCGACGACTTCGGCGGGAATTTTCCGGCATCCGCTCTGTTCATGGATGTAACAAAGATCGCCAATCGAGCTTTTCGGTCCTTTCGATTCCATCATCAAGCCGATGACGCGCGACACTTTGCCAAACCGTTTATACAAGTCGACAGCGTCTATTTCATCAAGAAGCGCCTGCCAGTTCAGAAAACGCCCCCTCCTTCAATCGCCGGTAGAGCGCCTCGCGCAGCCGCTCAAGCTGTACATCGACGCCCGCCTCGATGCGCCCAAACGGCGTCTCCACGACACAGCCATATTCAGGAAGCGCATCATCCGGGTAGATGAATAGATCAACGCGATGCGGAAACACAGATTTCAGCAGCTCTTTTTGTTCTGCCACGATTTCGTAGCCGTGCGGATGCACATAAACGGCCACTTCCGTTTGCTGGCGCACTTCCTGCAATGCTTGGTGCACGAGCGGCAAAAAAGCGTTTCGATCGCCCTCAAGCGCGGCGCCGAGAATGCGTTCGGCCGCTTTTAACGCCACCTCCAGCATCGCCTCAGCCGTCGATTCGATGCGAGCGTAAAATTCGGTGTTCGCTCGCTCCGCCAAGCGGCGGGCTTGCTCAATCAACGCGCGGTGCTCGCTCAAAGCCTAAAAGCGCGCCGAAAA
>NZ_AYSF01000071.1:0-17461 GCF_000498995.1 Geobacillus thermopakistaniensis | reverse complement strand
AAGATCCCTCGAAGATGACGAGGTCGATAGGTCCGAGGTGGAAGCGTGGCGACACGTGGAGCTGACGGATACTAATCGATCGAGGGCTTGACCTATAAGCGGCTTCTTCCGACGGTTATCTAGTTTTGAAGGAATGAATTCTTCTCATGATGCGGAAGTAGTTCAGTGGTAGAACACCACCTTGCCAAGGTGGGGGTCGCGGGTTCGAGTCCCGTCTTCCGCTTTTCCATCATGCGCTCGTAGCTCAATTGGATAGAGCATCTGACTACGGATCAGAAGGTTAGGGGTTCGAATCCTCTCGAGCGCGTTTATTAACTAACTTCAAAAAAAGATATTGACAAAAAAAACAATTAGCGATTATATTTTTATTGCAGTCGTTTCTAAGACAAGTCCTAATGATATTGATCATGCGGGTGTAGTTTAATGGTAAAACCTCAGCTTCCCAAGCTGAAGTCGTGGGTTCGATTCCCATCACCCGCTTTCCTTTATTTTATCGTGAATATCGTATGGATATTGTTCCAGCAGCTCAGCAGGATAGGGCAACGAGCAAAGTCATCTTCGAAATGGCTCCGAGTTGTCCTGATGCACCAAGCTTCCTTGAGTAGGCTTGTAGAGGAAGGGACAGCGGGAATGTTGGGGTGTCCTGTTGATTATGTCCCAGCAGCTCAGCAGGATAGAGCAACGAGCAATAGCTTCTTTGAAACAACTGCGAGTTGCCCCGACGCATCGGGCTTCTTCGAATCGGCTTGTAGAGGAAGGGGCAGCGGAATAATGAGAGTGTCATCATGATTACTATGTCCCAGTAGCTCAGTAGGATAGAGCAGCGNACAGCGGGAATGTTGGGGTGTCCTGTTGATTATGTCCCAGCAGCTCAGCAGGATAGAGCAACGAGCAATAGCTTCTTTGAAACAACTGCGAGTTGCCCCGACGCATCGGGCTTCTTCGAATCGGCTTGTAGAGGAAGGGGCAGCGGAATAATGAGAGTGTCATCATGATTACTATGTCCCAGTAGCTCAGTAGGATAGAGCAGCGGCCTTCTAAGCCGTCGGTCGGGAGTTCGAGTCTCTCCTGGGACGCCATTTCCATACAAAAAGAACGCGCAAAAGGCGCTGGAACGAAGTTCTCCGATCGCCAGGAAAGAAGATTGATTCCATGTGCGAGAGGGGAATTTTTTATTTGGTTATAAGAGCCGACAGTGGGAATATTGGAGTGTTCTGTCGATGATGTCCCAGCAGCTCAGCAGGATAGAGCAACGAGCAATAGCTTCTTTGAAACAACTGCGAGTTGCCCCGACGCATCGGGCTTCTTCNGAGGGGAATTTTTTATTTGGTTATAAGAGCCGACAGTGGGAATATTGGAGTGTTCTGTCGATGATGTCCCAGCAGCTCAGCAGGATAGAGCAACGAGCAATAGCTTCTTTGAAACAACTGCGAGTTGCCCCGACGCATCGGGCTTCTTCGAATCGGCTTGTAGAGGAAGGGGCAGCGGGAATGTTGGGGTGTCCTGTTGATGATGTCCCAGCAGCTCAGCAGGATAGAGCAACGAGCAATAGCTTCTTTGAAACAACTGCGAGTTGCCCCGACGCATCCATCTTCTTCGAGTAAGCTTGTAGAGGAAGGGGCATCGGCCCTAAGCCGTCGGTCGGGAGTTCGAGTCTCTCCTGGGACGCCACTTACATACGATTCGTTCCGGTTAAAATCCTCAAAACCCTTGATACGATCGCGTTTGCGGTCGTTTTTCATTTTTTGGGAATCCCGAAAAAAACGATAGGATCCGAAAAAATTTTGCACGAATTTTGCACGGTGATCACAGGGCATTATAGAGTTCCATCATGGTTTGATCTACCTGCCGCGATTCTTTTTGTTCCTTCTCGTCTATGATGTGAGAGTAGAAATCTTCATTTGAAAGAGCGTGCAAACGTTCCGAAAGAATGTGCAAAATCCAGAATAATCCGTAAAAATTTTGCACATGATTTCCGAATCCTCCTGAAATAATTTGAAAAAGGGATTCTGAAATAATGTGCTAATTTACATTAAGATATTATGAAGAGAATGTTAATTATATTTGTATTATAATTATAAATATTGAATAAAAAAATGATTAGTGTTATTATTTGTATTGAAGGAAATATTAAGTAATTTTGGGAGGTGGTTCTATGTTAACTAAGACAGGAATTGCTCTAGATCAGGTCGAAATGAGGTGTCCATTAAAAAAGGAGAGATGAATATATGCTAAGTAGTTTTTTTGCTTCGGTTCTTCTTGGCTTATCTTTATCAATTCCGATTGGTCCTATTAACATAGAAATGGTGAAGCGGGGAATAAAGTACGGATTTTTTCATTCATGGGTTGTCGGATTGGGAGGAATGTCAGCGGATATAGTACTAATGTTTGCCATCTTTTTTGGCTTATCCGTTTTTTAACAAAATCTGTTGTACAGCTCATCATGTGGTTTTCTGGTTTCTTCATTTTGTGTTATTTGGGTTATGATAGCATAAAGGAGGCATTTAAAAAGGTTGAAATAACCGGAGAGGTTAACAAAGAAGGTTTATTCAAATCATATCTTTCTGGCTTCTTTATAGCTATATCGAATCCACTTAATATTGTTTTTTGGGTTAGCATCTATGGATCTGTATTAGCGATGGAATTGAATTCTATTGAAAGGTATCATGCACTTGCTAAAAGTAGTGCGATATTTCTGGGGATCGCATTATGGGATTTTACAGTAGCACTCTCTGTACATTTGGGAAGAAAAATGATAAGTCAAAAGTGGCTAAAATGGTTATCTGTTGCTGCAGGGATTTCTTTGATTGGATTTGGTATAAGCTTTGGATATAGAGCCTTTAAAACGTTGCTACATATGATATAATTTTTGGCATCAAAAGATACCTCGATCAATACGATTACTTGATTGTGTTCTGTTTGAATTTCCCATACTTTTGGCCACGCTAGATATGCGAACAACGGTGTATTTTAAAGACGGTATAGCTGTCATACAAGCTAATGATACTGGCGAAATTGTTAGTATTGTTACTAGAAGCCCGGTGAAAAACGGGGCGTTGCGGGCAAATCAACGGCGTTGGATCAGAATCGCAAGCCCGTTTGTCAAAGTTTCTCTAATTGAAAAATAGGTGGGCCATCAACCTTCTTCACTAAATCACCAGCTTTCTAGAAAGAATCCAAAAAAAGATTGGAGGGAAATCGATGGATGATTTGTTGCAGTGCATCGAAGACGATCTTGAAGGAAATTTGCCGCCAGAGCAATTTTCTTATGATTTTCCTGCTATATATGCATCTTATTTCGATGATGGAGATTTAGACGAAAAGTACATCGACGCGTTTGATGATATTTCGGAAGCGTGCGGCTGGTATGAGCCTAACCCTCTTCATAGAGAGGACGACGATGAGTATATCGGAGAAGAAGAGCTGAGGAACAAAGTAGAGGAAAAATATCAAACGATTAAGAAATTGTCGACGAGAAGCACTTAACCTACTCGAATGGTTACGTGCTTTTTTATTTTCCCTCGTCTTTTTAGCATTTGTAGACGTAAAAGAACAAAGTGGTTCGTGGCCGTAACCACCATTGAAAGTTCCTTTGGTTGGCCTCATCGCATATTGGGTCGAATTTTGTCTCGCAAATGAAAACAAATTGAAACGTTCATGGCGGCGAAAGTTTGTTAAAATGTATAGGATAGAAATAAAATTAGAAAACGTGCCATACAATGAACATGCATGGCAAATATACGAGTCAGGTGATCGACATGGGGTTTGAACAGCAACTTGTTCATAAAACATTTTACGAGACGCTCGTCGAGGCGGGGGAACGCGACGTTGTCAGCGCGCTTGGCGATATGTTTTTCACGGCGCATCGGGATGGCGCTGATTTGTCGTCGATTCGCTTTGCCCAAGGGGAAGTGTATTTCCACCGCCGCGACTACGAAGCGGCGATCTTTAAATGGGAACAAGTCCATCACGACGATTTGCGCCCGTGGGCGCAAAAAAATATCGCCGACAGCTACTATGAGCTTGGACGGCTCGAGCTGGCCGAGGAGCTGTACCGTTCGATTGAGACGGAAAGCGAAACGTTGCATGCGGAAATCATTTTGCGCCTGTTTTCGCTCTACCGTGAGTTGGGGGAAAACGCGAAAGCGGATGATATGATTAAGCGCGGTGTGACGTTGTATCCGGATTATCCGAACATGACCGAATGGGCGCGCGCCTTTTTCGAGGAGCAAGGTGATTGGGAAAGCGCCGTCGAGCTTGCTTTAGGAGAGGCGGTGCGGACGTCGGCGCGCCGCTGGGCGGACATCTTGACCGGTTATGTGGAACAAGGACATGCGCGAACGATGGCGCCTGCGCGGTTTTCACGCTGCCTGGCGCTGTTGTACGAAACGGATCGGGTGAAGTTTGAACGGCTTGTGCAGGCGCTATGGAACGGTTATCGGGATGGTGACCTCTATTTTTCGTGGCTCGCGGAGTGGAATCGCCTCTATGATGAGTTGCCGATCGGCCGCGACTACGACTGGAAGCGAATTCCTGTCCTTTTAGGGGAAGCCTATGCAGGATTGATGAAAGGCCCGTACCGATTGAAAGAGTTGGTGGAAGTGGTGCCACCGCTTGTCAAAAGCTGGGTGAGTTTAGCCGACGGTCCGGAGACAGCGGTGGCCGCGGCTGCCTTGTTGGCGTGGAGTGAGAAATTTCCTGAGGCGTTTGAAGAAGAGACGGTCAACGACGCCGCTAAGCGGCTCGTCCATGCGAAACGGCAAGCTGGGGAAGCGGGTGTGTCGCTATTTGAAGAAATTGCCGATTGGGCGGAAGAGCAGCGGGCGGGCTCGCATTTCCGCTTCCGCTGGTTCGTGCGGCAGCTGTCTGATTCGCGGACGCATTTCGTTTTGGTCGCTGGGGCGTCGCGCCATGAGCGGTTGGCGTTTTTGCGGACGTTGGTCGGCGAGGCAGCGTTGGCGGCGCCATCTGCGCCGGTGCTTGCGTGGAGAAACGGCGGGGAGATGGAAGTCGCGAAAATCAGCGACGACCAGTTTACCGTTTTTTCGAGCATTGACGAATTTCAACAGGCAACGGGCGGCCGCGGAAGCCGATTCTCCGATGACGCTGTCATTGAATGCACGGCGCCGTTTTCACTCGTGCCGCAAGGGATTGTCTTGTTGGATATCGGCCCGCTCGGCGGGCGCGCTTCATCCGACCATGAAGCGCTTGTGTCGTTTTCGCTTGCTGACAGCATTCTTTTTCTTCTCAACGGCGAGGATCCGTTTTCTAGCGCCGATGAACAGTTGATGCTGCAGCTTCGCGAGCGGGCGCCGTCTGCGCCGATGTACGTTTTGCTTCCTCCGGGCGACGGGATGGTGGATGAAGAGGAGACGGCGAGAATCGTTGAGGAAGTGGAAGCGCACGTTCGTACGATCGTTCCGGAAGCCAATGTCATGGTCTATTCGCCGCATGCGCCAAGCCGCAAGCAGCAGCAAGCCCTCGTCGGCTGGCTTGAGGAGATGCGCCGATGCGTGTCCCCTGTCCGCCGCGAGGAAGCGATTTTAACGACGATCCGCCAGTTCATCGCTCATTTGTTCCGGCAGCGAGCCGAGGCGGAAAGTCGACTGGCGGAGCTGGTCGTATGGAAAAAAGAAATGGCGGCCAAACTCAGCGGCGCCATTCATCAGCTTGGCGACCTGCAAGAGGAGAAAACGGCCAAAACGGCAAAGTCGTTCCACACCGTCTTGGCGGAAATGCGGGGCGAGCTGTTGACGGCGATTCCCGATCTGTTGCGCAGCATGGCGGATCTTGTGAGCGAAGACAGCGATTTTTCCCGCTTGCATCTTGAACTGAACGACAAAGCGAACGAACGGCTTCGCGCTTACCTTGATGAAGAGGCGCTGCCAAAGCTGCGCCGCGCCATGGAACAGTGGATTGCAGCGACGGAAGACGAATTCAACGAATGCCAGGTGTTTTTGCATGAAATGGGCGAAGGGTTTAACGCCATGTTCGGCCAGGAACGGCTCAAGCTCGAATGCGATTTTCGCCTTCTCGCCGATTGGCGGCGCGATACGGATCGGTTGATCAACGGGGTGCAAATTGACAAGGTGAACGTTTTCTTGCGGAGAACGCCAAGCCAGCTGCTGTTGAAAGGGGCGGGCAAACTGCTCGGTGCCTTTGCGCAAAACAAGGCGATGCTGGCGCAAAAGTATAAGCAGTTGATCCAGACGCAAGATTACGCTGAGGTGGTGGAGGCGATCATCCAGCAGTTGTTGCTGCCGTTTGAATGGTTTGCCAAATCGCTTGAGCGTGATGTCACTCAATTTTTCCATGCGCCATTGACGGCGCTCGATGAAACGTTGAAACGGCTGGAGCTGGAGATCGCTGCCCAGGAAGGCGAGCTCAAACATATGCGCAAAAACCCTGAGGCGTACCGCGACCCGCTCGTGCTCTTTGGCATTCGTTTGCGGCAATGCGAGCAGCTGGCGCAGGCGGCATCTGCCGCTGTGCACTTGCGGCAGGATGAAAACAACCCCATCGGTTCGGTCTGATCGTTCCGTGTGAAACCGTGCTTGAACGGAATAAGGCTGCGCCAACGGTCGGGTCTGGCCGCTCGTTTGGCGCAGCCTTATTGTTTAGAGCTGGCGAAACCGATTACGCCAGTTCGAATGCCCAGTTGCCGCTGCGGAAAATCGGCTCTCGCTTCCCGTCTTTCGTCACGCCGTCAATGTTCAGATCAGCTGAGCCGATCATAAAGTCGACGTGGACGAGGCTGTCGTTGACGCCGCGACGGTCGAGTTCGTCTTTGGACAATGAAGCGCCGTTCTCGATATTGGTCGGATACGCCTTGCCGAGCGCCAAATGGCAAGCGGCGTTTTCGTCAAACAGCGTGTTGTAAAAAATGAGATTGGACAGCGACACCGGCGATTGGTGCGGCACGAGGGCGACTTCCCCGAGGCGGCGCGCCCCGTCATCGGTGTCAAGCAAATGCTTAAGCGTCTCATATCCTTGTTCGGCGCTGAAGTCGACGACTTGACCGTCTTTGAACGTGAGCGTAAACCCATCGATCACGTTGCCGTTGTAATTGAGCGGCTTCGTGTTGCGCACCGTGCCGTTGACGCCGTCTTTATGCGGCATGGTAAACACTTCTTCGGTCGGGATGTTGGGATTGAAGCGCACGCCGCTTTGACTCGTCGCCGCGCCGCCGTGCCAGACGTGCCCGTCGACGAGTTCGACCGTGAGATTGGTGCCGGGCGCTTCGTAAACGAGCTGTTTGTATTGCTTGTTGTTTAAGTAATCGACGATGCGGGCGAGCCGATCGTTATGTTCGCGCCAGGCAGCGATCGGATCGTCTTGGTCGATGCGGGTGATGCGGAAAATCGCTTCCCATAATTTGTCGATGGCTTCTTCATCACGCAGATCGCCAAATACTTTTTGCGCCCACGCCGGTGTGGGGACGGAAATGAGCGACCAGCAGTTCCGATCGGCCATAATGGCGCTCCGGTAGTTGGCGAGCGCTTGGGCGGCCGTTTTATTGGCGGTGGCGATCCGCTTCGGATCAACATCTTTCAATAAGTCCGGGTTCGGGGCGTAAATGGATAAAAAGGCAGCGCCTTGTTCGGCGAGTTCTTCCATCGCTCTCGCCCGCCACATCGGATACTCGGAAAACGCTTCCTCTGGGGCGTAGTGAAATTTAATGTAAGTAAGCGCCTCGTCGTTCCACTCGACATACACGTGTTTCGCCCCGGTTTCGTACGCGGTTTTGGCGATTTTGCGGACGAGCGGCGCCGCCTCGAGCGGGGCGTTGACGAACAGCGTTTGCCCAGGCTGAATGTTGACGCCGACTTTCACGGCCAATTCAGCGTATTTGTGTAACTCGTTTTCCCAGCGATCCATATCGTTCACTCCTTTTTTTGGTGTCAAGTCCACTTTATTACATGACGATGCGTTTCGCAACTTTTTGAACAACGAAACGTGATGACTGCCTAAGGAAAAGAAAGGTGACAACGAGTTGAGTTAGGATTTAAAAAAGCAAACCGGCATAAATCGCTTCTTATCGTCATAATGGTAGTAATGAAATAAATAAGTCATGAAGCTGCACTTTTATTGGCTGCACCGGCATTGTCGTCTTCGTTCGATGGCAATGTCGGTTTTTTTACGGGGGAAACGGTGGGCGGTGGTGTCGTGAGGCAAACAATATAGCGAGGGGGAGAAACAATGAATGGCATCATCTTGGCGGAACTCGTGCTGTATTGTCTTGTGATGGCAGCGCTTGGCTATTGGTATGGGAAAAAGGAGATGAGCCATTCCGACTTTTTGCTTGGCGGAAAAAAACTTCCCGGTTGGGCGCTCGCGTTTTCCGAGCGGGCGACGGGGGAATCGGCGTGGCTGTTGCTTGGCTACACGGGGTTTGTGTTTGCGAGCGGTCTTTCCGCGATTTGGGTGGCGGTGGGCATTGTGATCGGCATTATCGGCGCCTGGCTTTTTTTGGCTGACCGGTTTCGCCAAGAGGCGGAGCGGTACGGTGCGCTGACCTTGCCCGGCTATTTAGCGAAACGGTTCGGCGCGCATGGGCAAACAATTTTATGGCTTGCGACCGTCCTTATTTTTAGCTTTATGATGTTTTATTTCAGCGCACAAATTGCCGGAGCGGGCAAGACATTGTTTACCGTTTTCCATATCGACCCAGCGCTTGGCATGGTCATCAGCGTGGCGATTGTCATTATCTTGTCATACACCGGCGGATTTGTCAGCGTCGTCTGGACGGATATGATTCAAAGTGTGCTCATGCTGGCGACGCTCGTGATTTTGCCTATCGTGGCAGTGGTGGAAATTTACAGTGGTGGCTTGTCGATCAGTGAAGCGCTCCATCACGCAAAACCGGGCCTCGATTCATGGACGGGGGGAGTCACTGGATTTGCGCTCGGGCTATTGCTGTTTAACAATTTTGCCTGGTTTTTCGGCTATCTTGGCGGACAGCCGCAACTGAGCGTCCGCTTCATGGCGTTGAAAGACGCCCGCGAGGCGAAAACGGCCAAAACAGTGGCGATCGTTTGGACATTATTGGCGTATGGCGGAGCGTTTTTGATCGGCCTTGCGGCGATTGCCCTTTACCAAGGACAATCATTCACCGATGTCGAGACCGTGCTGCCGAAAATGGTGTTGGACTTGTTGCCGCCATGGTTGGCCGGGCTGCTGTTATCCGGCATTTTGGCCGCCATCGTGACAACGGCCGATTCGCAGCTGCTGGTGATCACGAGCTCCATCAGCGAAGATATTGTCCGCCGCTCGCTGCGCCTCCGCCTGTCGGAAAGGCAGCTTGTCGCCCTTTCCCGCGCGGTGGTGGTCATCGCCGGGTTGCTTGGCTTGGTGCTGGCGATGACATCCGAATCGCTTGTGTATTTCATTGTCAGCTGGGCGTGGGCGGGAATCGGCTGCACGCTGTCGCCGGCGATTTTGCTTTCTTTCTTCTGGAAAAGATATTCCGGAATCGGCGCCATCGCCACGATCCTTGCCGGTTTTGTCAGCACGGTCATCTGGATTTCCTCGCCGCTTGAGGCTATCATCAGTTCACGGTTTACGACGTTTGCCATTGCGCTGGTGGCCGGGGTGCTGTTCAGCTTGTTGTTTCCTGATCGTCAGCGGACGATGTGATCGATCACGTCAATGCGTTAGCATGAGGGTGTCCCGAAAGAGGCGGGACACCTTTTTTCTAGACGGAACGCTTGATGATATCCAGCCTCTTTGAAGAAAAGGCGGGCGTTTATGCCGGCCTGGTGCTGTGTTGGTTGCCGTTTTGTCAACGTTGTTCGCTGTCCAAAAACCGTCGCACCATTTGGGCGCATGCCTCCCGGTCGTAACGATGGTAAAAGGTTGTCGCAAACCGGGCAGGATCGCCGAAGAAAAACCGTTCGTACAGCGTCTGCCGCGTCCCGAAGGCGCTCATCGCCAAATCCCAGGCGAAGCGGAATAGCTGCACCCGCTGTTCGGCCGGAAGCGTCGCTGCCTGCAAATACCGCTCCAAATCCGGTCGGAGCGGAGAGGAGAAATCCGCTTCCGTTGGCAGACAAACAAGCCCGCTGGCGCCAAGCAGCTGAACGATGTCGACAAAACGCGGGTACAAGCGCGGGTATAAAAAGGCAGCGGCGTAAAGCGGGGCAGGATCGGGCACCATGGTGCCGCGCCGGTCCGGTTTCGCTTGGAGCTCGGCAGCGAGAAGCATCGCCCGAAGCGCTTCAAGGGCGGCGGCGATTTCCCCGATTTTTTCTTGCACATGCTGGTATCCGCCAATTTGGATGGCCTCGCTGAGCAGCTCCACCGTTCCAAGGAAAAACTCGGTTTTCACGATGCGCCGCGCCAGCACTTGGTGCAGCAGCATGATCGCCAAATGGGTTTCTTCATCTAGTTCTTTGGCCACCCATGCGTCTTTGTAGAAAAATACCCGATCCCATGGAACGAGCACATCGTCAAATACAACAATGGCGTCGATTTCATCAAAGTGCGCGCTGAGCGGGGCGTCAAACGAAGAGGCGCCAGCAGCAAAAGAAGGGCGGCAGATGAACTTCAACCCCGGCGTGTTGCTCGGAATCGAAAACGCGTACATGTATTCATCGCCAAGAAGCGTCCCGCCGGCTGGCAAAACGAGAAGTTCGTCAGTCATGCCGCCTTGGGTGGCGAGCAGGCGCGCGCCTTTGATGACGAGTCCGTCTGTCGTTTCGCGGATCACTTTGGCGGCGATCGGCTCGCCGTCTTCTTCCATATAGCCGAGGGAACGGTTCACTTGCGGATTGACAAACGTATGGGTAAACGACAAGTCGTTGTTGATCGCCCGCTCATAGAGGCGTTCGATATGTTCGGCGTAGGACGGGTGCTGCTGTCCGAAAAAGTCGGCCGCGGAAGCGAGCGCCATCACGGCGGTGTTCATGTAGTCGGGAGATCGACCCATCATCCCCGCTGTCAAGCGCGCCCATTCTTGGAACGCCAGGCGCCGGTGTTCGAGATCGTCTTTTGTCGTCGGCCGCAAAAACGCCGCGCCGGCCAGTTCCCCCGTCGATGTGCGGAACGTCAGCACCGGCTGTTTGTTTGGATTGTGCTGGGCGTCATATAAGCGGGCTTGGCTTCGGATTACGCCGGCGAAGGCCGGGTGTTCCGACAACTTTCCTCTCACCTGTTGGCCGTTAATCCATATATTGGATTGAAGGTTGTCGATTCGCTCGATATATTGGTCTCCGCGAATAATGGCCATCATTATCATCCCCTTTTTCCGCCAAACCGTTTATGGCCATTGTATGCACACCTAAGAAAAAGGGGAGGAGATTCACTCATGAACAAAGCAGGCCACTTCTACTCGGTTGCGCCCGTTTTGTTTAGCTCGGTAAAGCGCCTGATTGGCAAGGGAAAAAAAGCGTCTTAGCGTGTTCATCCGGCTACGGGATGGTTATGGCGGCTCTAACACTGACGGTGACGTAACTGGCAGCGGGCAATGAACGGTACGGAATGGCCAGCCGTTCAACGTCCACCCGTACTGCTTCGACGGCCGCTGTTGCCCCCTCATGAAACGCGGGGGTCGTTTATATTTTGCGAGCAGCAGCAATTCGCCATTTCGCCACAACTTTTCGAACATATTGTGAAATAGTGAACAAATCCATTTCATTTAGCGGAAAAAGGAGTACGATAAAAGTGTAAGGAAGATCTTCCAAAATGAAAGGGGAGGAACAAAATGGTTGTCAAATGGTTGCGCGAACACATCACGGCGTCGGTGTTGACGGTGCTGTTCCGCTTGTATTTAGGATATGAATGGATGACAGCAGGGTGGGGAAAAATCACGCACGGTTTTGACGCCACAGGGTTTTTAAAAGGAGCGCTGGCGAAAGCCACAGGCGAACACCCGGCCGTGCAAAGTTGGTGGGCGGCATTTATCGACAACGTGGCGCTGCCGAATGTCGGATTGTTCAACTTCCTCGTGCCATGGGGTGAATTTCTCGTCGGGATCGCGCTCATTCTCGGATTGTTTACGACTTTTGCCGCACTCATGGGAGCTGTCATGAACTTCGCCTTCATGTTCTCGGGCACGACGAGCACGAACCCGCAAATGGTGCTGCTCACCGTCTTCATCCTCGTCGCCGGAGCCAATGCCGGACGCTACGGTTTCGATCATTGGGTGCTGCCATATCTCCGCCATTGGTGGACGGATAAAACGCATCGTCCACATCGCCCGGCCGCAGCGCATAAATGACCGCCGTCAAGCCGCGTAAGCTGCTCCGGCTTTCCTCCTTTTCCTAACGGCTGCTCCTTCTCCAACGTGGAAGGGGGCGGCCGTTTGCCATGGCGGTGAAAATGATGGGTCGTTCAAAAAAGGAAATCGGCGAATGACGGCGAAATTATTTCATATGGATGAAGCAGAGGACATGAACAATTGGGAGAAAGCGTTTTCTAAGCGAAAAATACTGACTATTCAGTATTCTGTCGAAGGATGGTGAAACAGGTGAACCAAACGCCCCCGTATTGGCCGAGCGGATTGCCGAAGGAGCTCCGCTATGTGCTCGGCGAACATCCGCTTTATCATTATTTGCGTCACCGCGGTGAACGCGAGGAAAACGAGCCGGCGTACATCTTCTACAACAAGGTGGTCACTTGGGGAACATTGCTGGATCACGTCCGCCGGTTTGCCCGCTATTTGCAGGAAAAAGGGGTGAGGAAAGGGAGCTATGTCGCCTTGTACATGCAAAACTGTCCGCAATACATCATCGCCCACTTCGCCATCCAGCAGTTAGGCGGCGTCGTCGTCCCGCTCAACCCGATGTACCGGGAATCGGAGCTCGCCTATTTTTTCGCTGAAGTGCCGCTTGTCGGCATCATCGCTGGGGAAGAAGGATTATCCCGCATTCAACAAGCTGAACAACAAACGGCGCCTCTGTCGTTTATCGTAACGTGCCACTACGGCGATTACGCCGATCCGGCAGGGGGCATCCCGCTTTGCGCCGAGCTTGTGCAACCGAAAGAGGCGATGAGCGCCGCGGACGATTTTNTCGTCCCGCTCAACCCGATGTACCGGGAATCGGAGCTCGCCTATTTTTTCGCTGAAGTGCCGCTTGTCGGCATCATCGCTGGGGAAGAAGGATTATCCCGCATTCAACAAGCTGAACAACAAACGGCGCCTCTGTCGTTTATCGTAACGTGCCACTACGGCGATTACGCCGATCCGGCAGGGGGCATCCCGCTTTGCGCCGAGCTTGTGCAACCGAAAGAGGCGATGAGCGCCGCGGACGATTTTGCGGCCATCATCGCCGCCTATCCGCCGCTTGATGAGACCGCTTCTATTGACTTATGGAACGATGTCGGGTTGATCATTTTTACATCGGGTACGACCGGTCGGCCGAAAGGAGCGATGCTCACCTATGGCAATGCGCTATTTAAGACGGCCGCATCCGCCCAAGCGAACCGGCTGACGGAAAAACGCGAACAGCTTATGGCCCATTCCCCGCTTTGCCATATTGCCGGCATGGTGATGGGACTGAATACGCCGGTGTACACGGGACATCCATGCGTGCTGTTTACCCGCTTTGATCCGATGGCGACGATCAAAGCCATCGAAACGTACAAAGTCACGGCATGGTACAGCATCGCGCCGATGAATGCGGCCATTTTGCAAGTGCTGTCAACCACCTCTGCCGACTTGTCAAGTTTAAAACGCAACTTGGCGACGAGCTTCGGTCTGCCGGTGACGAAAGACCTTGCCGAGAGGTGGGCGGAAGCGACCGGCGGCTGCCTGTTGTACGAAGCCGCCTACGGGCTGAGCGAGACGCATACGTGTGACACGTTTATGCCGGATGACCGTGTGAAATTTGGCTCGTGCGGCATCCCGACGTATGAGACGGACATTCGCATCATCGATCCGGAAACGAAACGGGAGCTTGGGCCCGGACAGTCGGGGGAAATTGTCGTCAAAAATCCGGGGGTTTTTCAAGGCTACTTCCGCCGCGATGACGCGACGAGCGAGACGCTGAAAGATGGGTGGGTGTACACTGGCGATATCGGGTATGTCGATGAAGACGGCTATTTGTATTTCCAAGGGCGGTTGAAAGAAATGATTAAAGTGTCCGGCTACAGCGTCTTTCCGGAAGACGTCGAGGCACTGTTGAACGAACATCCGGCCGTCAAGCAATGTGCGGTCATCGGCGTGCCTGACCCGATGAAAGGGGAAGTGCCGAAAGCGTTTGTCGTTCTCCATGATTCGTACAAAGGAAGGGTGGCGCCGTCTGACTTGATCGAATGGGCGAAAACGCATATGGCGGCGTTCAAGTATCCGCGTTATATCGAGTTCATTGATGAATTGCCGGCGACGCCGTCAGGCAAAGTATTGCGAAAGCTGCTGCCAAGAGAATAACATAGCGGCGGGGTTTGATGCGGGCCGCCCCGCCTTTTTCTGCCAAAGGGGGATCGCGATGAAACATTTGCGGCAATTAACAGACGAACTGATGGCGAAAAAAGCGCGCGCCGCGCTAGGCGGCGGAGAAGAGAAAATCGCCAAGCAGCACGCGAAAGGGCTCCTGACGGCCAGAGAGCGGATCGACCTGCTTGTGGATGCCAAAACTTTTGTCGAGTTCGGACAGCTGAATGCGTCCGACCAACCCGGTTTGGAAGAAACGACGTATGGAGACGGGCTCGTCGCCGGCATCGGTAAAGTGAATGGCCGCCCGGCGGTCATCATCGCCGGGGATAAAACGGTGCTTGCTGGAACGGAGGGGAGCGTTCATTNACCGGACACCAAAATCTTGCCGAAAAATGGAGACGGGCTCGTCGCCGGCATCGGTAAAGTGAATGGCCGCCCGGCGGTCATCATCGCCGGGGATAAAACGGTGCTTGCTGGAACGGAGGGGAGCGTTCATTTGCGCAAGTCGCGGCAAATGCATGCGTTGGCTGTGCGCAATGGCTTGCCGATGTTTTTCCTCCATGAAGGCGGCGGGTTGCGCATGCCGGACGGGATGGGGTCGGACGGGATCAGCGACAAATTGTTTCCACGCGAGCTGCTCACCCACCACCGGAAAGTGCCGACGATGGCGGCGATTTTGGGGGACAGCTACGGTGGGCCGACATGGACGGCGGTCAGCTGCGATTTTGTCACGCAACTGAAGGGGACATGCATGGCGATCGCTGGGCCGCGCATGCTCGAGCTGGCAAACGGGCAACGCGTTTCTCCAGAAGAGCTTGGGGGCGTAGACATTCATCACCAGTATACAGGGCAAATTGACGCCGATGGCGAGACAGAGGCAGAATGCATCGAGCAACTAAAAAGGTTTTTTTCATACATGCCGCAAAACGAGAACGAGCGGCCGCCGATGCGGAAGACGGACGATGACCCATACCGGATGGTTGAGGAAGTGTTTTCAATTTTGCCGGACAAACGTAGCCGCGTCTATGATATGCGAAACATCATCGCCTGCCTTGTTGATGAAGGGGACTATTTTGAGTACCAGAAACAATTCGGCAAGGCGCTGATCGCCGCTTTGGCGCATCTGAACGGTCATGTGGTCGGCATCATCGCCAATCAGCCCAACCAATATGCAGGAGCGCCCGGGCCGCAGGAATGCCAAAAGGCGACGGAATTCATTTGCTTGTGCGACTCGTATCATATTCCGCTCATCTTTTTGCATGACACGCCGGGGTTTCGCATCAGCGTGGAGGCGGAAAAAGCGAAAATGGCGACGAAAATCATGGTGTGGAATCAGGCGCTTGCTCTATCAACTGTCCCGAAAATTTCGGTTGTCATCCGCAAAAGCATTGGCGCGGCGTACGGCAATATGTGCGGACCGGGGATGGGAGCGGATGTGGTCGTCGCTTGGCCGAGCGCGGAAATCAATTTCACCGGTCCGGAAGTCGGCGTCAACGTCGTATACGGCCGCGAGCTTGAACGCGCCGACAACCCGCATGAGCGGCGTCAGGAGCTGCTCAAGCAGTGGTCGTTTGACAGCTCGCCGTATGGGGCGGCGCGCAAACATTTGATCGACGATGTCATCCATCCGGCGGAGACGAGAAAATTCCTTTGCCAGACACTTGAATATTTGCTTACATCCAAGCGCGAAAAAAGCGAGCGCTTGCTCGCCGCTTGGCCGACGGGGTTTTAACGGAAGTCAGTGGGAAGCCAAGCTCCACGTTACCATGGACTCAGGGGGTTGCGCCTAGTTGTGCCCCCTCCTTTCCACTGATATCTACGTGGGAAAGCCAGAAAAGACATTGACAGTCGAATAGAAATGGAATATTCTTTAATTAATATCGAATCGTTTATTCAATATTTAGATGTTTTTCTAAACATCTAACTATATACATGTATGAAAACCTGTTCACATTGGCGCATAAGAAGCAACGACAAATGAAAGCTCTCCCGGTGGCCTCCCCCCTTAAGACGCATCCAAAAATCGTTCACAAGGTGGGATCACCCATGTCATTCAACGAAGCGTTTAAAGCGATCGCCGATCCGACGCGCCGGAAAATTTTATCCTTGTTGCGAACAGGGGATTTGACGGCAGGGGAAATCGCCTCGCATTTCGATATGCAAAAACCGAGCGTATCGCATCATTTGAAAATTCTCAAGCAGGCTGATTTGGTGCAAGACCGGCGTGAGGGACAGCATATCTACTACTCTCTGAACACGACGGTGTTTCAAGATTTGCTTCGCTGGTTTTACGATTTTGTCGAAAAGGGGGAGAGACATGGTGAACGTTAGCCGGCTGACGATCGTGTTGACGGTTCTCGCTTATTTCTTGAGTTTGGCCGCCCTTCCGTATTTGCCGGATCAAGTGGCGATTCACTGGAACGCAGCGGGTGAAGCTGATGGCTTCAGCAACAAATGGGTTGGCGCGTTTTTGCCGCCTCTATTGATGACAGGTCTCCTTATTTTCATGAGCGCATTGCCGAAGTTTGATCCGAAAAAAGCCAACTACAGCCGCTTTCAAAAAAGCTATCGTATTGTCAATGCGGCGCTTTCCTGCTTTTTCTTGGCGCTGCATGCCGTGACGTTGGCGTACAATCTTGGATTTTCCATCGATGTTGGGGCGGTCATGCCGCTTGGCATCGGCGGTCTGTTTCTTGTCATCGGAAATTATATGCCGAAAATCAAACACAATTATTTCATTGGCATTCGCACACCGTGGACATTAGCGAGTGAGACGGTTTGGCATAAAACGCACCGTCTTGGCGGCAAAGTATTTACCGCGATGGGGATTTTGTCGATGCTCACCGCGTTTTGGCGCGGAGAGATGAGGGCTGTTTTGTTTCTCGTCATCATCGTTGTCGGCAATTTGTATCTCATCGTTCGATCGTTTCTTTATGAGCAGCAAGAACAGCGCAACCGTTCATAAATAAGCGGGAGGGGGAGAGGACGTGGGAGTGATCGGTGCGGCGGTGCAGCTCGCCATTTCATTGTTTGTTCCAGTTGGTCTCGCATGGTACGGATTTTCGGCGCAGTTTTTGACGAAGGCTT
>NZ_AYSF01000070.1:0-14200 GCF_000498995.1 Geobacillus thermopakistaniensis | reverse complement strand
TATCGCGCGCCGCTGCTTTTGGATCCGGCTTGCCGTCCGGCCCTTCTGGGTTGACGTAGATTAACCCCATTTGCACCGCGGCGAGCGGGTTTTCGAGCTCGCGATCACCGGAATAGCGTTCAGAGGCGAGCCACTCTTTTTCCGATCCCCAATAAACGTCTTCTTCCGGATGCCAGACGTCAACGCGGCCGCCGCCGAATCCAATCGTTTTTCCACCCATCGATTCAATAGCGACATTGCCCGCCAAAATGAACAAATCGGCCCAAGAGATTTTGTTCCCGTATTTCTTTTTGATCGGCCATAACAACCGCCGCGCTTTATCCAAGTTGGCGTTGTCCGGCCAGCTGTTTAACGGGGCAAAGCGCTGCGTGCCGGTCGAAGCGCCGCCACGGCCGTCGCCGATGCGGTACGTGCCAGCTGAATGCCAGGCCATGCGGATAAACAACGGCCCGTAATGGCCATAGTCGGCCGGCCACCAGTCTTGGCTTTCCGTCATCAGTTTGCGCAAATCTTCTTTGAGCGCCCAATAGTCTAGTTTTTGAAACTCCTCAGCATAGTTGAACTCTTCATCATGAGGATTCGTTTTTCGGTCATGTTGATGGAGAATGCTTAAGTTCAGCTGGTTCGGCCACCAGTCTTTGTTCGTCGTTCGATTCGAAGACTGATTCGTTACGCTTCCGTGAAACGGACATTGGGCTGCATTCTGACGATTTTGATTTTCCATTCTCCTGTTCTCCTTTCCCTTAATTAACAAAAAATAGAAATTCCATCATTACCATTTCTAACTGTTTTGTTGCCAGTCAAAAATGATAATGATTTGTACATTAGAATTATACTAAATTTATATTTGATAGTAAATAATAAAAGATACCTTTTATTATTTTTATTTGTGTTGCTATACCAGTCCAAGGTATGCCACTATTAATTTATGTTTCAATTGATTTAGAATTCAGTTATTTTTTAATATATAAAAGACGATGGCTTGTTTCATGAAAAACGCCGCTAGCTGAAAAAGGCAAACGCAGCACTAAGAACATCGTTGACGATTCAATTGACGCTAAAAGATGCCGCTCTCCGCCCGGCGTTAGCCGTGCTTGATCCGGAGCTGACGTTTACGATGCGGAAGCCAGTGACTGCAGCAACGGGGGTGGATGCCTTGCGTCAGAAATAGCTTGATCATACGCTATTTTCTTATGAAAGTACCGCTCAACGGACAACCACTGCCTGCCGGAAAGAATATACGATGCCCTGGTATAATCGTAATAAGTATAAAAACATTTCAACCACTTACATGATATATAGTCAAAAACCGGTCATTCATCTCCTCATGAAAATGAGGGGGATTCTGACCGGTTTCTCCTAAAGCGGACACCGTTAAGAAGGGAAATAGAGCTCTACAGCCCGATGCTGGCCATAAAACCGATAACGCCTCGGGAAATCGTGTACGATCTCATAGCTTGGGTAGTCATCCAACCGAATGGACCAGCGAATGCGCCCATCTTTGATGAAAGATAGCAGACCGTCTGATCGTTCGATGCCATCAAAGAAAAACCCGTCACGCGCCACCAGCTCGTCTTCTTCATAGAAGTTGACGACAACTTGGCGATGGCGGTATTCCGTCAGCAAAGAAAGCAAGTCACCCACGTTTTCTCTCTCCCTTACACGTGATTAGATCGGCCAAAATAGATGAAGGAGAAACAAACCGGCAAACAGCAAGGCAGAGACAAGATGAAACGTTCTTCTCCACCCTGACGCTTTTTGCCGCCGAAGGACACCTGCAAACAAGGTGATGGCCAACATCGCGAGGCTTGCATAACCGGTCACCAGTTTCCCATGGCCAAAACCGATCACCGCTCCGAGTTTCCATGCCATCACCACTCCGTGAAAGACAATCAAGCTCGTTCCGGCAACCGCGAGCGGGATGTGGGCTTTCATCATGCTTCTTGCTATCCGCGCTAACGTGACTTTGACCTTCCGGATTTTTGTTTTGCGGATGACAAGGAAGATAAAATACATATTGACATTGACCAAAAACAGCAGCACCGCCACTTGTGCCAGCCATTTTCCTGCCAGCACCGCAGCTGAGTCGTTCGGGCGAAACAGCCAGATATAAACCGCCGTGCCGATCACCAATAGCGCATTAATGATCATCCAAACATAGTGGGCCATACATCCTCCATGGTTGTTCCGTTTACCATCCATTTTACCCCAAAAAACCATCCCGTCGGAGTGAGGATCATCACACCACAAACGCAGGGGCACTTCCAATACCTAGGTGCTTCCCCTCATTGACGGAAAGCCGTAGGCCGACTTTTTCACTCAACCAAAGCCAATCGGTTCATCCCATGTCGAAGAGAGCGACGCTCTGCCTGAGATGAACCGATGGCTACTTTGTCACCAGGGCTCGATTGTCCATAACCGTTTGTCTCTAAATGGTGCCGCGGCATCTAAACTCGACGGCGGGCNCACTCAACCAAAGCCAATCGGTTCATCCCATGTCGAAGAGAGCGACGCTCTGCCTGAGATGAACCGATGGCTACTTTGTCACCAGGGCTCGATTGTCCATAACCGTTTGTCTCTAAATGGTGCCGCGGCATCTAAACTCGACGGCGGGCATCGTCTTTCGCTTGTTATAACACTAGATATACCCCGATTCCCGCCGCTAGCACAAGGGCCAACCCGGCATAAATCAACACTAGGCGGGTGAGATTGCCTTTGGTTGCTGATGTGTACTGTTCGTCCCCCCGCCCCGACAGCGCGAGCGTGCCGATGAGGCCTGCAAGCATCACGACAGCCGCGGCAATCATTGAGATCGTCAACGTTCTTCCCCCTCTTTCGTTTGCCTGTCGGATGAAAGCGGCTCAACACCTATCTGCAAGGCACGGGCGCCAAACTTCGCCTGCAGCTGTTCAACCGTTTTCCAAAGCGGTTCCATTTTCGCCTCCTTTTCATAATGAAACAAATCGAGCTGCTTCACGGCCCCGGTCCGGTCAAACACATGGAGCGCGGCGACGCCAAGAAGCCGCACTGGACGACCGTCCCAATGCTTTTGGAACAACCGTACAGCATAGGAAAAGATGTCTTCCGCATCCCATAACGGATCCATTCCGGTTTGGCTACGAGTGATGGTTTGAAAATCGTAGTAGCGAATGGTCAGTTGAACGGTCCGCGAGACAACCCGCTTTTCGTTCATCCTCGCACTGACAGACTCAGCCAACTGGCGCAAGACAACGAGCAAGTTCTGTTCCTCATCCATATCGTACGGCAACGTTGTTGAGTGTCCGATCGATTTTCTCTTTTCCGCCGCCACTGGATCAACCGGACGCGGGTCGATGCCGTTCGCTTTCTCTTGAAGGCGCAAACCATAGATGCCAAACGTCTGACGAAGACGCTCGCGGTCAGCTTTGGCAAGATCGCCGATCGTATGGAGGCCAAGCGCATGCAGCTTTTTCGCCATTTTGTCACCAACGCCATGCATGTGTTCGACCGGAAGCGGCCATAGCACGCGCGGGACATCGCGTTTGCGCAGCACGGTGATGCCAAGCGGCTTTTTCATGTCGCTTGCCATTTTCGTCAAAAACTTATTCGGGGCGATGCCAATACTCACCGGAATCGACAACCGCTCAAGCAGTTCTTGTTGGATATGGTGCGCCAAAGCGAGCGGGTGAACCGTTGGCGTCCGCCCGGTCATGTCCAAATAGCCTTCATCAATGGAGGCGCGCTCCAATACGGGCGAGAAACGCTGTAAGCATTGAAACAAGCGACGGCTTACTTCGCGGTATAACGCGAAATCCGGCGGCCGCACGACGAGCGATGGACAGCGTTTTTTCGCTTCCCAAAGCGGCATCGTCGTATAGATGCCAAACTGTTGTTTCGCTACATAGCTGGCCGCCAGCACAATTCCTTTCCGCTCTTTCGGGTCTCCTGCCACAACGACCGGTTTTTTCTGAAGCGATGGATCACGGACGATCTCACAGCTAGCGAAAAACGAATTGGCGTCTACATGAAAAATGATCCGCCCATGCGATTCGCGCTCCGTTTGCATCTTTCTTCCCTTCTTTTCTTTCGTTGTTTCCTATTTTAGCAGATCATTTGTTCGTTGGGAACAACTCAGGTCGCTTTCAAGGCGGCAAAAGCGATTTGTTTGCGGGGCGGAAACCGTTCCGCCGCTTCGCTTTCGCCTGTTGCAGGCTCGCTCTTCCATGTACTCCAGCCCATATACAGCAAAAAAAGAATGCCAGCCCCCATCACGGCTGTTTTCAGCCAAGCGGAACCAAGCCAAACGAGCGAGACGCCCAAAACGGCGAGGAAAATCAACAACGTATCACACAACGACGCCGTCAGCACCGCCGGCAAGGCATGCCGCCAACGCCGCTGGACCGCTCCTTGGGTCAAAATGAACACGTTTTGCATCCCCAATGGCAAAATGAGTCCAAACGCAAGGATAAGCCCGTGAAGAAAGGCCTTCATCATGTTTGGTCCCCCTTTTCCCCTTGCAGCCAGCGATAGATCGAAGCGGCATCTTCTTCATCCACATCCACGACACGGGAGCGGGTGCCGACCGGCATGACGGAAGCCGAGATCGTCACCAACTGTTTTTTTCTTTGCCACCATGTCGTTGCGATTTCCAACGATTGGACGTGACGCTTTAACAAATGCGCGGTCGTTCGCCGAAACCAGCCGTTGCGGAGCGACAGCTGCTTCGAGGAAAGCGCCCAGCCGGCCGCTTGATAGCGCCGCGCCCCGATCCACAGAGCAAGCGGCAACACAAACAAAAGCCCTGCTCCCCATGGACGCTCCATATACGCGGCAACTCCAACCGGAATCGTCAACCAATAAAGCGGGCGAAGCATATATCGACTTTTTGCACGCTGAGGAAGCGGACAAAATGGCACATCGAGGCGATACTCGGGCAAACAAGCCTGAACAATGGGGACGATGCGATGCTTTTTGACCAGCGGGCAAAGAACGACTTCCCCTGACGGTCCGCCATCGAGCGCTCCGCCGGCATGAATAATGGATACAGAGGCGTATCCGAAAAAACGGCGCAGCCAATTCTCATGAATAACGACGCCTTGGACGCGGTCAACAGGGACGGACACCGCTTTTCGTTCCAACCATCCGCGAGCAATCACAATCGTGTCTTCTTGTTTCCGCACGACAAACGAAGCGTACCGGATCATATTTTGCACGATGGCCACTCCATAGGCGGCCAAGAGAATCGACAAGATCAATAGAGCAATATACCATCGTCCATGTCCGTTCCATGTCGACTGAATATCACGGACAAGCGCCTCATACGGAATGAAGTCGCTAAATTGCGACAAAAACGCACATAAAGCGGCGACCACGCCAAGCGCCCCACCGCTTGTCAACGAAGCGACCCATACTTCTTTCATCGATAAGGTAAACAGAACAGGATGTGGGCGGTTCGCGAGTGGCTCCGGATGGGAAGCGCTTTCCGCCTTGTGTTTCGCCTGTTCCACGCATCGTTGCAGGCGGCGGGCTTCTTCCCTTGATATGGCCCGAAGCGTCACTTCTGCTTCACCGAGGGCATCGCCCGCCGTCTCAATATGCACTTGGACGACCCCCGCCATCCGCTGCCAGATTCCCTCTGTCACCGAAATCCCATGAATGCGCTCCAACGGAATGGAACGTTTTTTGCGAACAAACACCCCTTCTTCAACGACCAAGCAAGTGTCATCCCACTCATATGTAAAACGAAGCCAAGAAAGAACGCCCATGACCAGCGTGTAAATGAGGGCGGCCAACGGCACAAGAATATCGGTCCATGAAAACCCATGGCGACTGCCGGCTGCCATGATGACTAGAAGAGGAACGACCATATTTTTTAATTCTTTTCCTAGCCCGGCCATAATGGCAATCGGATGGAGGCGGCGTCTTGCTTTACGCGTCATTGTCATCCGCCACCTTCGCCCACTCCGCAATCAAGCAGCAAAGCCGTTCTGCTTCTTCCATCGGAAGAGCGGGAATTTCATGAGCGGCCGCCGCCGTGAACACCGCGATGGAAGCCAATCCATACCGCTTAAGGAGCGGGCCTTGCCGCACATCGACATACTGAACGCGGGTCATCGGAATGAGCGTTCGCTTCGTGGACCAGACCCCGCGCTGAATGTCGATTTCTTCTTCGCGAATAGCGTAACGCCAACGGCGCTGGCGAAGCACAGGCACCCATCCCACCCATAGAACCACTTCAATCAACCAGATGCCGGCTAACATCCCCAAACACCATTTCGGGACATGAAAGCGCGCCAGCACCCACGCCATTCCGCCAATGACGGCGCCAGAAACCAATGTCCCCAACGCTCCGGTCCAACGCCACACGGTGATGGCTTTTTCCGAAATCGGTTTACCGCTGTTGCGAAGCATCCTACCAATCTCCTTTTGGCGAGTTCAAAATCTGTTTCCAGTATAACAAAACATTTCCACATTAACGACATGTTTTTTGCGAAACATTGACAGAAAAACAAAACAATTATATTCTAAAACTATCTTTTTTGCTTAACTGCATAAAAGCATAAAAGCAAAAAAGCACATCATGAAATGAACTTCGTGTGAGAAAGGTTGTTGCTGTATGGAACATTCCCGCCCCTCATTGCAAAAAGGGCTGCTGCCCCGCCATGTGCAGTTGATGGCGCTCGGCGGCATGATCGGCACCGGCATTTTCAAAGGGAGCTCTGATACGATTCACATGGCCGGACCGAGCGTTATTCTTACGTATCTCCTCGGCGGCGCGCTGTTGTTTCTCATTATGGCCGCCTTAGCGGAGATGGCCATCGCCTATCCGGGTGAAAACGTTCAGCATTTGATCCGCCGGGCGTTTGGATTTCGCTGGTCGTTTCTCGTCGGGTGGCTGTATTGGGCGAACTGGACGTTGGTCACGGTCGTCGAGCTGCTGGCGGCAGGCAGTTTTTTGCGCTATTGGATGCCGGCGGTGCCGCTTTGGCTGCTCGCTCTTAGCTGCGCGCTGTTTATCATCGTGCTGAACTTGTTTCCTGTTCGCTACTATGGGGAAACAGAATTTTGGCTCGCTGGGTTGAAAGTGGCGGCGCTGGGGCTGTTCATCTTGCTTGGGGTCGGCATGTGGTTGGGAGTGATCGAAGGAGCGGACGGAAACCCATGGAGCCGTTATGCGACGTACGACGCCTGGTTTCCGCATGGGATCGGCGGCATGATCAGCGCCCTGCTTGTCGTCATGTTTTCATACGGCGGGGCGGAGCTGATCGGTGTAGCGGTGACGGAGATGAAAGACGCCGACCGGGTGCTGCCGCGGGTGATCCAAACGACGATATGGCGGGTCATCGGCTTTTATGTGTTGCCGATCGCCATCATTTGCGGCATCATGCCCTGGAGCGCCGTATCGGCGGAAAACAGCCCATTCGTCCAAGTGCTCGAGGCCACTGGCATTCCGGGCGCCGCCCATGTGATGAACGCTGTTTTGCTTGTGGCCGTCTTATCGGCAGCCAACACCGGGGTGTACGCCACGTCTCGCTTGCTCTTTTCCATGGCTGAGCAAGGAGAAGCGAGCCGCCGCTTGTTGCGGACGACGCGACACGGGGTTCCGCTTTACGGAATGGGAATGGTCGCCGTCTGCATCGCTCTAGGGGTCGTTGGCGCGTACTTGGCGCCGGGGCGGATCATCGGCGAGCTGATGACAATCCCTGGGTTTACGGTGCTGATCGTCTGGATGATGATCGGCGCGGCCCAACTCAAACTGCGGCCGCATTACGACACGAATCCGTTTTTCCGCGTCAAAGGATTTCCGTACACGACGCTCATCGCCGTCGTGTCGCTCGGCGCGATTTGGGTGAGCTTTTTATTCCAGCATGATCATCGAATCGGGTCGGTTCTTTGCCTAGTGATCTTGGCGGTTCTGGCGATGTATGGGGCGGTCAAAGAAAAACAGCGCCGGCTGCCGGAACAGAACATCGACGAACAATCTGCATGAACAAGAGTGCACAAAAAACAGGCCGCTCGTGCCGTTATGGCCGGCGCCTGTTCTCTTGTCGTCCCCGGCTGATCCCCCGCCATTCCTCCCATGCCCGCCAGCCGATAACCGCCATGCCGAACGCTAAGATCGGCGCCTGCTCATCCACTCGCCGCTCGGCCCATAAACGATACAAACGGATCGCAGCCCCGTATACGAACCAACCGAGGCAAAACAACAATGCCCCCAGCCAAAACCCTTTCATCGTTTCCTTCTCCCTGTTCATGTTCCCTTCCGCCGGAAAAGGCGGATTTTCTCGCTCATTCTTTCTGTCATCCAACAGACTTTTGATTTCATTCTACCTGATGACCTTAAAAACAACAGGGATGCCCCTAAGGCCCTCCCTGTCGTGCAATGGACAAAAGGGGCGTCTCGCCGCTTCGGAACTCCCTCGCTGCGTGGATGGTCCATTCCTTATTTCGCCGGCGAAAGTTCATCTTCGGTCACCCATTTATGGTTGGTCACTTGTTCGCCGGTCTCTGTATCGATGTAATCGACCATATACACCGTCGTTTGTTGGGCAGAGTCGATGATGGCTTTCGCGCCTTTCATCCCTTCCATATGGTCGGCATTCAAGACGACTTCGTCCCCCGGCTGGAACGGTTTGTCACCGGCGTTTTCGATTTCTTCATGGATGACCCATTTATGGTTTTTCACTGGTTTCCCGCCCGTGGTTGGAGTGTATGTGACCGTATAGACGATCGTGTCAAAGGCACCGGTGACAGTCGCCTTGGCTCCATCCATTCCCGGCATATGATCCGCATGGATGATGACTTGGCTTCCAATCGGATACTTTGGTTGTTTCGCTTCCTTCAATCCAGCCGGCACCTCTCCTGAACCCGAGTGGTTCATTCCCTCATGACCGGTGTGAGAAGCCGTATTTTCCTTTGGCGCTTTGTTGTCGTCTGCACCGGTGCAGGCGGATAGCAAGAGCGCTGCCATGACCGAAGTTGTGCCTAGCAACATTTTTAATTTTTTCATCGTTTTCACCCTCCTTGCCTTGTTAGCATACCCGGCATTTGTGCAGATTTTATGGAGATGGCCTTGATCGTGCAAAAAGTGGCGACCGTGCATGTAAACATGTGATGGAAAGGCGAGGTTTGCCGGTCTGTGGAGCTGCAGGCTGTGGTGCAAGAGGAACCGATGAGCCCTGGACGCAGGAAGACGGCAGATGGCCGCAGCGGATTTCCCCTGTTTTTAAGTATACAAAGTCTCTTCCACCGCCTTAAACGGAATAGGGAGCGGGAGCCTGCTGTTTCCGCTTCTCCGTTTCATCCAGGCATCTTTTTCCTTATCTTCCGCCAAATAAACAAAAACATGGCTCCGGATAAAACAGCAAGAATGAGTTTTCCTTGCCACGTGACGCGGATCACCTGATCGACAGCATACGCTTCCATCCATAAAGCTGGGAGCTTGCCGAGCGAACTGGCGGCCGCAAAGACGGGGAAGGACGTGCGGCCGATGGCGGCGACAAACGTTACCACCCCTGATGGCACAAACGGCAACAGTCGAAGCGCGAAAATGAGCCCAAACGCCTCCTTGCCACTGGCATGAAGCAACGGTTTCACCTTGGGATGGGAAAGCCATGTGGTTTGGCTCCATCGGCGAAGTCCTTTTCGATACAAGACAAACGAGACGACCGCTCCGAGCGCCTCGCCGGCAAACGACACCCAAAAGCCGGGCCAAAATCCGAAAACGGTCAAATTGGCGGCAGTCAAAAAGGTGCTTGGTACGACCCCGAGCACGCTGATCGCCACATTACAGGCTAGACTCAAGAAGTACGCCGCTCCGCCGTATGCTTGAAGGAACTCAATCATCCGTTCTTCCATTTGGCCCAAACGCCTCTCTTTCCGAAAATGGTTATGACTTGCGCCCTTCCCATTTGTAGCCGACGCCCCAGACCGTCTGCAAATATTCGTCCGCTGGGAACCCCGCTTTACGTAATTTTTCGCGGATGTTTTTCATGTGGGAGTCAACGGTCCTCTCTTCCGTATCAGCGAGATAGCCCCATAGCGATGCGATGATTTGCCCTCGGCTGAACACCTGATTCGGGTGCTTTAACAGCAGTCCCAAAATGGCAAATTCTTTCGGCGTCAACGCAATCGGCTTATCTTCGTAGCGGACCGTATGTTCCTCTTCGTCCCATACAAGCCCGGCCGCGCGAATGGCGGAACGACCGCCGGCTGTACGGCGCAGCACCGCTTCAATGCGAGCAAGCAGTTCCGCCTCGTCAAACGGTTTCGTCACATAATCGTCCGCTCCGATTTTCAATCCTTGGACAATATCCGCCGTCTCATCGCGAGCGGTGACCATCATGATCGGCACATTCGAAAACGATCGGATGCGGCGGCACGTTTCCCATCCGTCGAGTTCTGGCATCATGACATCAAGCAGCACCAAATCGGCATGATGGCGCCGCAAATAGTCAATGGCTTCCGCCCCCGAACGCCGTTTCACGCAGCGGTAGCCGTTCGGCGCTAAATACAATTCCAATAAATCAAGCATCCGCTCTTCATCATCAACCAACAGCAAGGTATACATCGTTATCCCTCCGGCAGCGTAATGAGGATGGTCGTTCCTTTTCCTTGTTCGCTTCTAGCGGCGATCGTTCCCCCGTGCGCCTCGACGATTTCTTTGGCAATCGCCAAACCGAGTCCGGTCCCGCCGCTTGTCCGCGACCGCGATTTGTCAACCCGGTAAAACCGCTCGAAAATCCGGGGCACATCTTCCGGCGGAATGCCGGTTCCTTCATCGGACACGGCAATGACGATTCCTTGCTTTTGAAGGTGAACGGCGACGGCCACCGTCGTGCCGGAAAACGCGTACTTTCGTGCATTGTCAAGCACGTTGATCATCACTTGCTCGAACCGCTGCCGATCGATCGCGGCCATGACCGAACCGGGGCACTGGCACACAAGCGACAGCGATTTTTCCTGAAACGCGGGGCGCAGTTTTTCACACAATTTTGTCAAAAACGAACAAAGATTCGTCGGCTGCTTTTCAATCTGGAACGAGTGTTGCTCCAGTTTGGCTAATTCAAACAAATCTTTGACCATCTTTTCAATCTTTTCCGCTTCTTCGTAAATGATCGCCATATAGTTCGCCCGCTGCTCCTCAGACAGATGCGGACGCCTAGCAATGTCGGCGTATCCTTTCACATACGTCAGCGGCGTGCGCAATTCATGAGAGATGCTCGCTAAAAATTCGCTCCGCTCTTGTTTCAAATACGCCAAATCGTTGGCCAGCGTTTGAATCGCTCTCCCGAGTTGCGCCAGCTCGTCGTTGCCTTTCATCTCGAGGCGGACGGAAAAATCCCCCCGGCTGAGCGCCTCGGTCGCCTGTTTCATGCGAAGGAGCGGCATCGTGATGGCGCGGGAGAAAAAGGCGATGGTCAACACGGTGATCGCCACCGACAGCACGCCAACGACGATAAAATGATGCTTCAGTTTATACACCATCGTCCGGATCGAGCGGGTGTCTTGAAACATATACACATATCCTCTTGTTTCACCCCTGATTTGAATCGGGCTGACGGCGGCGATATGCGATGCCCGCTTCCAGTCGGTTTCGACCATCATTCCCCGGCGGGGAATATGGCGACCGTTCGTTAAAGGAATGATGCGCTTGGCAAACGGAACAATGCCGCTAGAAGCCGATACAATCCGGCGCCGGGCGTCAGTGATGGCGACATCGGTTTCCGCCTCTGATTCCATCATCACGACATGCGCCAACGTCGTTCGATCGTTATTTTTCTCCAAGACGTTGCGGTGGCTGTTTCCCCGCGCCAACAGCTGCGCGAATTCTTCCTCGATGCGCGCATGGACGAGCGTAGCGTAGAGGGAAACGAACAGCACCATTTCAATGGCCAAGACAAAGGCAAAAAACAGCATTCCGAGTTTCCATGACAGTTTTCGCACGGATTCCTCTCCTCATCCATCAAGCCCGAGTGTCATTTCAATTTTACTATTTTATTTGGCAAATGTGCAGAAAGTGTGGAGATGCGGCTTTGCGCCGCGCCAAGGCGTCTTGTCCTGCCAAGGAGACAAACCTTGGCGGATGCGTCTTTTTCCTTCTTCCTTTATACTAAGAAGCAGACTGTGCTCATGTGGAGACGACAGAAAGGGGTTTATCGATGAAATCGCTCGTGTTAGCGGAAAAGCCGAGCGTCGCTCGCGACATCGCCCGCGTGCTCGGTTGCAAGCAAGCGCATAAACATTATTTTGAAGGAAAGCAACATATTGTCACCTGGGCGCTCGGCCATTTAGTTGAGCTGAAGATGCCGGAAGACTACGACCGGAAATACGAAACATGGCGGCTGGAGGACTTGCCGATCATCCCAAAGAAAATGGGCTTGAAAGTCATCCGGCAAACGAGCCACCAGTTTCGCGCCATTGAACGGTTGGCGAAACGACCGGATGTGAAAGATGTCATCATCGCGACCGACGCGGGCCGTGAAGGGGAGCTTGTGGCGCGCTGGATTTTAGAGATGATCGGTTGGACGAAGCCGATTTGGCGGCTATGGATTTCGTCGCAAACCGACCGCGCCATCCGCGACGGGTTTCGCCAGTTAAAGCCCGGGGCGCAGTTTGACCGGCTGTATCAATCGGCCGTCTGCCGCGCCGAAGCCGACTGGCTGATTGGGTTAAACGTCTCGCGCGCCTTGACGACAAAATACAACGATCCGCTTTCGGCCGGGCGCGTGCAAACGCCAACGCTCGCGATGATCATCGAGCGCGAACGCGAGATCCAATCGTTCGTTCCCGTGCCATATTGGACGATTCGGGCGAAGATTGGTTCCATCACGGCCGTATGGGAGCGGCATGGAGGACATCGTCTGTTTGACCAAGACGAAGCGAAGCAGCTGATCGCCCGCCTTGACGGTCAGCCGGCGCGCGTCGTGTCAGTCAAGCGGAAACGAAAAAGCGAGCCCGCCCCGCTGCCGTATGATTTAACCGAGCTGCAGCGGGATGCGAACAAGCGGTTTGGCTTTTCGGCGAAAAAGACGCTCTCGGTGTTGCAGCGGCTGTATGAACAACACAAACTCGTCACGTACCCGCGCACCGATTCGCGTTATTTGCCAAGCGATATGGAAGCGACGATGACCGAGCGGTTGTTGGCGATGAAATCCGGTTATGAGGACGTCATCGCTCCGCTCCTTGCCAAAGGCAAAGCCAAAGCAGCCAAGCGGGTATTTAACGATGACAAAGTGACCGATCATCACGCCATCGTTCCAACGGATGAGCGGCTCAACCTTAGCAGGCTGTCGACTGATGAGCGCAAGCTGTATGATCTCATCGCCCGTCGCTTTTTGGCGCTGTTTTTCCCGCCGTATGAATCCGAAACGACGACAGCTGTCTTTGACATCGGCGGCGAAATGTTTGTCGCCAAGGAGACGGCGGTTGTGAACTTCGGATTTAAAGCGGTTCTCGGCAAAGAAGAAACGGATGCCAAACCGACGTTGTCACACCTCGCAGAAGGTCAGACGCTCCCATCGGTGCAGCTTGAGAGGGAACAATCGTTCACCGAACCGCCCGCCCGTTATTCGGAAGCCGATTTGCTCGCGCAAATGGAGAAATACGGGCTCGGCACGCCGGCGACAAGAGCGGACATCATCGAACGGCTGGTTGAAACCGAAGTAGTCGAGCGAAAAGACGGACGGTTTTATCCGACGAAAAAAGGGAAACAGCTGATTGAGCTCGTCAATGAAGAGCTGAAATCGCCGGAATTGACCGCCCGCTGGGAGCGGGAGCTGGAGGCGATCGCCCGCGGGAAAGGAAATCCACAACAATTTTTGGCCAACATCCGCCGTCAAACCGAAACGCTTGTCGCCGAAATCAAGCAGAGCGAGCAGGTATACAAAGCGCCAAACCTCACAAATCTCACATGCCCAGAATGCGGTGCGCTTTTAAAAGAGCGGAAAACGAAAGACGGACGGATGCTTGTCTGCTCGAACTTAGCGTGCCGCTACCGCCGCCGGCGCGACCCGAAACTGTCGAACCGCCGCTGTCCGCAATGCCACCGGCGCATGGAAATGCATGAAGGAAAAGCAGGGATGTATTTCCAATGCCGCCCGTGCAATATTGTCGAAAAAGCGGACGAGACCAAACGCATCGCCGCAAAAGGCAGCGAACGGGCGCTTCTCAAAAAATACAGCCCGGCCAACGAGATCGGAAGAGCACATGTCTGAACTCC
>NZ_AYSF01000069.1:0-12506 GCF_000498995.1 Geobacillus thermopakistaniensis | reverse complement strand
CTTGGCTATTTACCGCGTTTTTCAGCGCCGAGTGCGTCAGTTTATTACTCCAGAACACCCGTTGAAGGGTCCTGGAGGCCGCAAGCTGACCCGGCCGACGGGACAGGCGATTTTTCAGCTGTTTCAATATGTGAACGTCGTCCTGTTCAAGCTGCCGGATGGGCGCATCCAACGCTCACTGGATCGCTCCCTTACCCCTGATCAGCGAAGGATTCTGCAGGGATTGGGCATGGATGAGAGCATCTACGTGTAACGTGATACGGAACGACCAGCGATGGTAAAAAAAGGATTGCCATCGCTCGTTGTGTTGGTCAAAAAGTTATTCTGAAAAACTAAATAAAAAATCCTTTGTTTTGACCTTGTTAGGGTGCGAAATGTGAGTTAAAAACATTCAGATTTTAAATAAATTAGAAAGGAGAATCTACATCATGTCAGTTGATTGGAAAAGTGTAGAACATAGAATTTATACGATGTGTATGATTCAAAACGAAGATAAAGTTTTATTAATTAAACGACCTAACCATTTCGGTTTTCCGGGATATTTAGCACCAGGGGGAAAAGTGGAATTTCCAGAAAGTATCGTAGAAGGGGCTATTAGAGAAGTCAAGGAAGAGACAGGTTTAACCGTTTCAAATTTAATCTATAAAGGTTTGGATGAATATGTTAATCCAAAAGAAAATGTACGATACATGGTTTTTAACTATTGGACCAATACATTCGAAGGAGAACTCCTTGAAAATCCACCAGAAGGTGAATTGCTTTGGGTGCCGATTGATGAAGCATTAAACTTACCTATGCAAGATTGGTTCAAAGAAAGGTTCAATATGTTTTTTGAACCAGGAACATTCTAAATTCAACGCGTTTGGGATGCGGATTTGAACAAACAAGTGTCTGTTAAAATTACCCGAATGTAAGGAGCATTCCCGTTAGGAGCTTTTCCGGGGACTTGATCAAAAAAAGCCCTCTTGGTATGATGCAGGGGTGTCGATGTCAACCAAAAGTCGACCCTACCACCATACCAAGGAGGACTTCAGATGAATTGTACACAAAATCATAAACTCGATCAAGTCACCGAACAAACGCTTGTCGTGGGAATCGATATCGCGAAACGAACCCACTACGCCTGCTTCGTGGATGACCGGGGGCGTGTGCTTCGCAAATCGTTCCCGATCTTCCAGTCGAAAGAAGGGTTTCGGCAACTGCATAAAGCGATTCAGGAGGCGATGCAAACGTTCGGGAAGCTGAAGGTGATCGTCGGGGTGGAACCGACCGGGCACGACTGGTTGAACCTGGCCTACTTCCTCGAGGAGCACGGGATCCCGTTGGTGATGGTCAACCCGGCGCATGTGTGCCGGTCGAAAGAACTCGATGACAACCTGCCGACGAAACATGACGCCAAAGACGCCCTGGTCATCGCCAGACTGGTGAAAGACGGACGATTCCTCATCCCCCGGCTGCTGCACGAGATCGAAGCCGATTTGCGCGTTGGGAGCACGCTCAAAGAGAAGCTCCGCAAGGAACAGACGGCGGTGAAAAACGCGATCGTCCGCTGGACCGATCGGTATTTTCCGGAGTTTGGGACGGTGTTTCGCGACTTGGGCAAAACGGCGCTTGCGGTGCTGGAGTGGACGCCGTTTCCGGCCGATATGGCGGGTCGGACCGCCGAGGAGCTCATCGAGGTGCACCGGCAAAGCGAAGGGATGAAATGCCTGCAGAAGGCCAAAATTCAGGCGTTGGTCGACGCCGCGAAGGACTCGATTGGGGTGACGGAGGGGGCGACGATGGCCCGATTTGAGATCGCCACGCTCGTCCGCCGATACCGCCAATTGGAGGCTGACATCGCAGCGTTGGACGCCGAGTTGAAGGCATTGGTTCAAACGACGATGGAATATCAATAGCTGAAAACGGTCGACGGGTTGGGAGACGCCACGATCATCGATCTGCTGGCGGAGATTGGCAGCTTCGCTCATTATCGGGACCCGCGTCAATTGGTGAAGTTGGCGGGCCTGACGCTCAAGGAGAATTCCTCCGGCCAGCGCAAAGGGCAAAAGCAGATCTCCAAACGAGGACGGAAACGGCTGCGATCGGTGCTGTTTCGGGCGATGATTCCGCTGATCCGGCACAACGAGGCGTTTCGCGAGCTGCATGAGTATGACACGACCCGCCCCGTCAATCCGCTGACCGGAAAGCAGTCCATCGTCGCATTATGCCGGAAGCTGTTGAATGTGCTGTTTGCGATTTGTACGAAGAAACAAGCCTTTGACGCCGAGCGAATGAAGCAGGACGTCTTGTCCCAGGTGCACCGGGCGGCCTAAGGCCTCCCCCTGCGAACGGAAGAATCGTTGGACAACAGGATGACACCGGAGAAGCTGGCGTGATCGGATCCATTCGACCTTGAGTCCCCAAAGGAGCTTGGCCGGCCTCCGCCTGATGACGAGACCGAACGAGGGAATGTTGGCGCCAAGACGCCCGGAGACATGGGAGGGTTCGTCCTCATCAGCGACGCGGAGATCCAAAGGTGCATCGAATACGCTTCCTCCCACGGAAGGAAAATATCCCCATCCGTGGCCGCGAAGCGTACCCTAGGTCTGTAAGATATCCACAAAACTGAAAAAAGATGTAAGGGATTTTGTCGAAAAATATTTTTTGGACACCCCTGAGGGGCCGAAAAGCCTTGATAGATCAACATTTCTAGAGGGAGGGTTTTTATGAAGGATATCCGAATGACGGTGGTCCTTACGTTGTTGTTGCTATTGGTGCTAGTTGGCTGTGCCAAACCGAAAGTGGAGCAAACGGTAAAATTAGGTGGTGCGGTCAAAACAATCGGTGACCTAGTGGTGCTAAGCGGAAACAGCAATCTGCCAAAAGGCGCCGTCGTGCAAATTGTGATGAAAGAAATCGAGGGGGGCAAACAGGTACTCGAGGAAAAAGTAAACGTTGGGGAAGACGGAAGTTATTCATGGAGCGCGAAAAGACCGGAGCGAGCTAAGGAATATGAGCTGGATGTGATGTTTTTGCCAGAACTGCAGCCGAAGCACGTAAAAGAGAAGTATGGTGAAAAGGGAGAGCTTATCAAAAAAGACTCGTCGGGCAGAGTAGAATATCAAACAGACGGACAAACCTATGTAGGAATTAAAATGTATGACCGCATCTTGAAAATAGGCGATGGAATGGGAGGACAGCAATCCATGTTAGCAGAAACATTGCCTCCCCCGGCACCATCTTATTAAAATGCAAGCACTGGCAGCTTACAGCCGAAAGGAACATCAAGCAATCGGTTGCCCATGCTCCGAAGGAGGGGGATCAGCCTTATGAAGAAATGGAAACTCGCCTTGACGGTGCTGGCGGATTTGTTGCTTACCATTTTCACGATTATGGCGATTATCGCGTTTGCGCAAAGCTATTCCTTGTTTCCGAGCCCGCAAATGGTCACGGTATTTTGGCAGCAATTTCAGCAGCTGTTTTGGAGCTTTTTTTCTATTCGTGATATAACGGTTTCGCTCTCGCAATGGCACAATGCTCCCCTGCTCTCAACGATGATGGAGCCGTATGCCTATTCCCTTATTATTTTATGGGGGGCGCTGGCTGTTTCCTTCCTTATAGCCGTTACGGGAGCCTACATCTGCTTTTTGCTTCCGCGTCCGCTGCAAAAAATGGTTAAAGGAATCGCGTTTTTTCTTGAGTCGATCCCCGATGTTATTTTTATTTTTTCTACGCAACTGTTTGTCATCTGGGTGTTTAAAAAGACAGATTTGCTTATTGTCAATCCTGTTGCCGGTTTTGACAATGTATACGTGCTGCCGATTGTCATGATTTCCATTTTGCCTTCCATTCTGCTGTTCCAAATGACATTTCTTGCGTTTACGGAGGAAAAAGACAAGCCATACGTCGAATATGCGCTAGCGAAAGGATTGTCAAAAACGGCAGTGCTATGGCGCCATATGTTCCGCAACGCGCTGATCACCGTGTTTTCTAACGTCCAATATTTGTTTTGGTTTATGCTGTCGAACTTGTTAGTGGCGGAATATTTGTTTAATATGCACGGATTGTTCCGGTTTTTGTATGAGCAGCTCCCGCCGGAAGTAGTGGCTATCGGTCTTGCCATGCTGTTTTTGCCGTTTTACATCATTGATGTGGCCGGAAAACGAGTGATTGCTTATTTGACGGGAATCGAGAGGGGGGTAGCGTGATGCGCGCATTCCGTAACGTTTATTTTACGACAGGGTTTATCATCGCGGCCGGTCTATTGCTGGCCAGTTTTTTCTATTCTTATTGGCTGAAAGACATCATTCCGCAGCCGCCGAAGCAGATCTACTGGGTTGGGCCCTCCGGAGAAAGTGGCGCTCTCCCTTTCGAACGAATGGTCCGGCTTGATCGGTCTTTCCTATCGGGAAATGATGCTTGACCAATGGATTGTTGTCGGGCCGTGTGTTGCCTTTATCGTTGCCATTTTTGCCTTCAAATTAATGGGAAAAGGGTTAGAGCAAGTGATCGCTGGAAAAGGAAAACGGAAGCAGCGGAAAAAACAGCGGAGTTCATCGGGAAAAACCGCTTCTTTTCCGCCGCAGCAGGGCGATTTTGAATTTGTACTTTATAGATAGGCTATCCTAAAAATACATGAGGGGGGATGGAGTTGCGTGATCGCATCGACTTCTTATGCAAGACCATTTTGGCGATAAAAACAGCGGGCCGATTGGTCCTCGGGATTGATGGGCTAAGCCGATCGGGCAAAACGACATTAGCCAATCAGCTGAGTCAAACGTTGCGGGAGCAAGGCATCTCCGTGTGCGTTTTTCACATGGATGATCATATTGTCGAGCGAGCCAAACGTTATCATACGGGAAACGAGGAATGGTTTGAATATTATTATTTACAGTGGGATGTGGAGTGGCTAACGCATCAGTTGTTCCGTCAACTCAAAGCATCCCACCAGCTGACCCTCCCGTTTTATGATCATGAGACCGATACGCACTCCAAGCGAACGGTTTATCTCTCTGATTCGGACATGATCATGATTGAAGGTGTTTTTCTGCAAAGGAAAGAATGGAGGCCGTTCTTTGATTTCGTCGTCTATTTGGATTGTCCGCGGGAGATTCGCTTTGCCCGTGAAAACGATCAAGTGAAACAAAACATCCAAAAGTTCATCAACCGGTATTGGAAAGCAGAAGACTATTATTTGGAAACCGAAGAGCCGATTAAACGGGCGGATGTTGTTTTCGATATGACCTCATGATCGGGAATCTTTGGTAGGGTTTGTTCCTTTGCGAGGATGACGATGTTGGAAAAGAAAACATCGAATCGATCATCGATAATTTCATACAATTTGTTGAATAATCAACGAATTGTCTTGATCTAACCATTGAAAGTGCCCTCATTCTTTTATAATGATAGACAGGTGTTGATGAAATTTATGGATTGAAGGAGGGTATCCTATTATGATTTCCGCGAAAGCACTGGCTGTCGATGAAAAACGAGTAATTGGGGGGAGTGCGGTTAAATAGCAGAATCGGGCCTGACGGGCCGAACGGCGGCTTTTTCCGGGATGGAAAGCGAATCGATTGGTAATGGGCGGCGTGGAAGTGAATACGGTGTGCCTGTCGTCTCAATAGGTATGGTCGGGCGTTCCCGTGTGGGGACGTCTTTTCTTTTTGCTGTTTTGCAGAAAAAATTTAATTTAAATCAACAATTATTTATTGATAAACGATAAGACGTTCATTACAATAAAGTCGAAAACGAGTCAGTGAGGTGTTTCGATGAAACGGGAAACGTTGTTTTTGAAGGCGTCTTTAGTGTTGATCGGCCTTCCGGTTTTGGCATTGTGCCTATTTTTGGTGCCTGCGCTTGCGAAGGTGGCTGTCAAGCTGGTGCCAACGTTCCCTTGGATCAAGTATTTTGTTTATCTTGTGTTTGAGGCGTCCGCGCTGCCGTTCTACTTCGCTTTGTATCAGGCGTTCCGGTTGTTAGTGTATATTGACCGAAACGACGCGTTTTCCGAGGCGTCGGTGAAAGCGTTAAAGACGATCAAACATTGCGCCGTCGCCATCAGCGGGCTGCATTTGCTTGTCTTGCCGCTGTTTTACTTGTTCGCCGAGAAAGACGACGCTCCGGGTGTCATTTTCGTCGGTCTGATTGTGCCGTTTGCGTCGCTTGTCATCGCTGTGTTCGCCGCGGTTTTGCAAAAGCTGCTGCAGCAGGCGATTGAAATCAAACAAGAAAATGAGTTGACCATTTGAGGTGGATGACATGCCGATTATCGTGAATCTTGATGTCATGTTGGCGAAGCGGAAGATGAGCGTCACCGAGCTGTCGGAGAGAGTCGGGATCACGATGGCGAATTTGTCGATCTTGAAAAACGGGAAGGCGAAGGCGATCCGTTTCTCGACGCTCGAAGCCATTTGCAAGGCGCTCGATTGCCAGCCCGGGGACATTTTGGAGTATCGAAGTGATGAAGGGGAGTCAAATCCGTGAGTAGGGAGGGGACGGCTTGAAAGGGGAGAAACACGAGGCAGCGGTGAACGAATACCCACCGCTTTGCCTCATGATCGTCCGGGTGCGCCAGTTTTGCAGAAAGTCGCGGCTGATCAAAGCGTTTGTGCAGCTTGTTCGCTTCGGTTGGGCGCAGGTGTTGTCTTGCGTGTTTCCGGTTGTCATTTTTGCCTCATTGGCGCTGACGAAGATCGCGCCGCTTCCGCTATTGCCGCGGTATGATTGGCTGCTTGTTATTTGCCTTCTCATGCAATGGTGGATGGTGCGGTCAGGGATGGAAACGCGGGATGAACTCAAAGTGATCACCTTGTTCCACGTCATTGGACTTGCGCTCGAGCTGTTTAAAGTGCGCATGGGTTCGTGGTCGTATCCGGAAGAGGGGTATACGAAAATCTTTGGCGTGCCCTTGTACAGCGGGTTTATGTATGCGAGCGTCGCCAGCTATCTTTGCCAGGCGTGGCGAAGGCTGAAGGTGGAGTTGGTGCAATGGCCGCCGTTTTGGATGGTCGTTCCTCTCGCTTCGGCGATTTACTTGAATTTTTTCACCCACCATTATTGGGTGGACGTTCGTTGGTGGCTCTCAAGCCTCGTCATGCTTGTCTTTTGGCGGTCATGGGTGACGTATGAGGTCGGGGGAGTCCGCTACCGGATGCCGCTTGTTTTGTCCTTTTTGCTGATCGGGTTTTTCATCTGGATCGCGGAAAACATCGCCACCTTTTTTGGCGCTTGGCAATATCCAAACCAGGTGAAGGCGTGGAGCCTTGTTCATCTTGGGAAGGTGAGTTCGTGGTGTTTGCTTGTTATTGTCAGTTTTCTCATCGTGGCGACGTTAAAGCAAGTGAAAACAATGGCTGTGACAGGGGCAGTGGAGCGTTCACATGAAGATGGAAAATCGTTGTAAGCCGAGCAGGGCGGGGATTTGGCTGGTCGTTGCTCGGCTTTTTCCTTGATGAGCCGCCCGCTCCTCACGGAAGCTGTGCCTTGATTTCTTCCATTTGCGCGAGGTGGCGCTGTTCATGATAGCCGACAAATTCCACCCATTGCTTCAAATTCAGTGGCCCAAAAATTGGATGCGGGAACGATTTGGCTTCCAAGTCAGCCGGGTTGGCTTGCTCCGTGATTTGGCGCAACCGCTGCCGCGATTGATGCAATTTTTCTTCCAGTTCGTGTCGAGTGAAAAAGCGGTTGTCCGGGCGGGCGAAATCAGGCGCCTCCACTTTTTTGGAACGGTCAACGGTCAAGTGGATCGGTTTCTCCTCAACCGGCTGGCTCTCGCCATGCTTTAATGTATGGGCGATCATAGCTGCGATCGATGTTTCAATTAAGTACAGGTGTTCGAGCACTTGGGCGATGGTCCAACTCCCTTTCGCTGCCCGGGTGTTCAGCTGTTCGTCCGACAACCCGGAAACGCTTTTGATCAGCTGTTGGCGCACTTGCTCATTATGATCCATCATGTTTCCCTCATTTCGATGTAGATTTGGTTTCATCGTACGATAAGGAAGATCAACCGTAAAGCCGTTTTGTGTTCGCCGTGATCATGGTTTTGACTTGTTCGATATCTCGGCCATAGTGTGCCGCCACGGCTCGCGCGGAGTCCAATAGCCATAACGGCGTCGTCAGTTTTCCGGCAAACGGGCCTGCAAACGGCCATGGGCCATCGGTTTCAAGGAGCAGCTGCTCGATGGGAACGAGGGATAACAGCTGCTTGTCGCGCTCGCGGTAGCACACTTCCGGCGTGACGGAGATGTAGTAGCCGCATTGGACGATTTGTTTGACCACGGCAGGCTCGGCCTTCAGCCAGTGGAAATGGGCTTGTCGGACGCCAGTTTGCTGCAAGATGGCCAAGGCGGTTTCGGCGCGGTCGTAGACGGCGTGAAGGGCGAGCGGCAAGGAGGCATCCGCGGCGATGGCCGCGATTTCGGTTAATCGTTCTTGATACGCGGGCAGCTTGGCGCATGCTTCCGCTGAATAGTATGGCAGCCCGACTTCGCCGATGGCGGCGAGCAGCGGCCGCTCTTGCTTGACAAGCTCTGTCCATTCGTTCCAATCGGCTTCGCTTGGCAGCGGTTGCTCGGGATGAAAACCGATGGCGGCGTAGACGAAGGAAGGGAATCGCTGTTTCAACTCGAGCGTTCGGCAGCTGGAGCGCAAATCGGTGGATACGGCGACGACGCCGGTGATGCCCGCTTCTTGCCAACGGTTGATTTGTTCATCGATGTCCGTGTACTGGTCGAGATGAATATGAGCGTCGATCATCCACAGCGACCTCCCCTGTCCTTTTTGCCGTCCCGCTGGCTGAGGCTTTTCGCCTTTTCATCCCCATTCCTTATCAATCTGGTACTTGCGGATGCGGTATTGCAAGTTTTGTCGGCTCAAACCAAGCGCTTTGGCCGTTTTGGTGATGTTGAAGCCGTGATGCTGCAGCGCCTTGCGGATGTAGTAAATTTCGACTTCTTCCATGTATTTGTCAAGAGGCAAAATGTCTTCCGTATCAAATAAAAAGTCCGTTTTCGTTTCGTCGGGCGCCAGCTTGGCTCGAAAAGGGGCAGGCAGATGGGCGAGGGTGATGGTTTGTTCTTGTTCCATCGTCGCCATCGTTTCCAAAATGACGGCCTCAAGCTCGCGCACGTTGCCGGGCCAGCTGTAAGCAAGAAACGCCTCTTGCACGTCATCGCCGAGTCCTTCGACATGTAGGCCATAGCGCTCGTTGCCTTGACGGATGAAATGGATAGCGAGCGGCAAAATGTCCTCTTTCCGTTCGCGCAACGGCGGCAGGACGATGCAGTGGACGGCAATTTGGTAGTAAAGCGATTTGATCAATTCTCCGTTTTGGACCGCGTCAATCGGGTCGCCGCTTGTCGAGGCGATGAGGCGAACGTCCGCACGAACCGGTTCTTGGCCATGGGCGCGGACAAACTGTTTTTCTTGCAGGAAACGGGCAAGTTTTTGTTGAAGCGGCAGGCTTAACGAGTCAATATCGTCAAGCAGGACGGTGCCGCCGTCCGCTTGTTCAAACAAGCCGGGCTGGATCTCGCCGTCTTCTTCGCTGCCAAACAGCATCGTTTCCATCCAATCGTCCGGAAGCGACAAACACGTTTGCGCAAAAAACGGCTTAGCTCGCCGTTCGCTTTCGTGGTGAATGCAGGAAGCGAGCAAGTCTTTTCCTGTCCCTTTCTCCCCAATGAGCAGCACAGACGCCTCGGAGCGGGCGGCATGACGAGCAAGGCGGATGGCCTTTTGCATGGCTTCGCTTTGGCCGATGATGTCTGCAAACGTGCGACCGGCTTCACCGCGTTGGTGGTGCTCTTGGATCAGCTTGCGGAATTTGGTGATGTCTTTGGCGATTTCCACGGCGCCGATGATGCGCCCGTCTTTTTGCAGCGGGTGTGTTTGATTGACCGTTGTCACGGCTTGTCCTTTGTTATTGAAATAGGTTTGCTGCTTGTTCAGAATGCTTTCACCGGTGCGCAGCGCTTCAAGCAATGTGCTCGGCTGCTCCGGGTTGAAGCGGAAGACGTCCAAAATGTTTTTATCGAGCACGTCCTCGATGTTCATACCCTCGATGTCCCGCATTTTCCGGTTGTAAATGACGGTTTTCCCATGTTGATCGACCGCATGGACGCCAAGGTCGATCATTTCGAGAATTTGCTCATACATTGATAAAAGCGTTTCCATATCCCGGTTCACGATCAGCACCTCTCTTTTTTGTATTATAGCATAAGGTGGACGGGAGACAGGAAGGGAAAGAAAGATGTGAAAAAATTTTTTTCTAAATATATTGAAAATAGAAAAAAATAATTTCATAATAAAGTTGTAATACATTATAAATTGAAAAATAATTTTGCATAAAAGGAGGTTGCTATTCGTTTGATAAAAATGTAAGCGATTGCGGAATCTATCATAGAGAGGGGAGAGTTTTCGGATGCAACCAGTGCAAGAACTGAAACGAGAGCTAAAAAGCAGGCATTTATTTATGATCGCGCTAGGCGGAGTGATCGGCACCGGTTTGTTTTTAGGATCGGGTTATACGATTCATGAGGCGGGGCCAGGAGGGGCCGTCGTTGCTTATCTTTTTGGCGGATTGGTTATGTATTTGACCATGCTTTCGTTAGGAGAATTGGCCGTGAGAATTCCTGATGCCGGGTCGTATCAGACGTATGCGACGAAATTCATCTCGCCGGCAGTGGGGTATTGCATCGGTTGGCTGTCATGGCTGAACTGGTCGGTGACGGTCGGCATCGAGCTGCTCACGGTCAGCATTTTGATGAAGCGATGGTTTCCTGATGTGCCGACATGGGTGTTTTGTGCGGTCTTCGCTTTGCTCTTGTTTTTGATCAACGCCTTGTCTGTCAAAGGATTTGGCGAGGTGGAGTTTTGGTTTTCGAGCATCAAGGTGCTGACGGTGATCGCCTTTATTGTTCTTGGTCTGGCGGCGATGTTCGGAGTCATCCATATGAAAAATGGACAACCTGCTCCGTTTTTCTCGAACTTTACAGACCATGGGGGCTTGTTTCCAAATGGGTTTTGGGCGATCTTTACGACGATGATCCTCGTGAACTTTTCGTTCCAGGGGACGGAATTGGTCGGCGTGGCGGCAGGGGAAAGCCGCGAGCCGGAAAAAACGGTGCCGGTTGCGTTGCGCAACACCGTATGGCGCATTTTGATCTTCTTTATTTTGGCCATTTTTGTGCTGGCTGGTTTGTTTCCGTGGGAGAAAGCCGGCGTTGTGGAAAGCCCGTTTGTTGAGGTGTTTGACAACATTGGCATTCCGTATGCAGCCGATATCATGAACTTTGTCATCATTACCGCGGTGCTGTCGGTGGCCAACTCGGGCTTATATGCGACATCGCGCGTCCTCTGGTCGATGTCGCGCCAAGGCATGGTCACTCCGTTTTTCAGCAAGCTATCGAAACGCGGCGTGCCCATCAATGCGCTTATTGCCAGCATTGCCATCGGCTGCTTGTCTCTGTTGTGCAGCGTGTATGCGGAAGATACGGTGTACGTCTGGCTGACGGCGATCGCCGGATTTGGCGCCGTCACGGTGTGGGCTTCCATCGCGCTGTCAAGCTATTTCGGCCGGAAAGCGTTTTTGCGCGAAGGCGGCGATGTGCGCGATCTGAAATACAGGACGCCGTTGTATCCGTTCGTGCCGCTGGCCGCGTTTGCGTTGAATATGGCGACGATCATCGGACTGGCCTTTATCCCAGATCAACGGATCGCGCTTTACTGCGGCATTCCGTTTTTGCTCGCTTGCTACGGGTACTACCACCTTGTGGCGAAAAAACGGGTTCAGCCCCTAGCCGCAGAAGAAGGGGAGCTCAAGGCCGCCAAGTAAAAACAATTGAAAAAAGCCATAATCATTTGCATAATATAACTATGAAACCGTTTTATAACGAAAAATTTTTTTGCCTTTAAAAGGAGGATGACCAAATGGTGCAGCCGTACAGACACGAACCGCTCACCGACTTTACCGTAGAAGCAAACCGTGAGGCGTTTTTAGCGGCGCTCAAAAAAGTGGAATCGGAGCTTGGGCGCGATTATCCGCTTGTGATCGGCGGCGAGCGGGTGATGACGGAGGACAAAATCATTTCGATCAATCCGGCGAACAAAACGGAAGTGGTCGGCCGGGTGGCGAAAGCGAACAAAGAGCTGGCGGAGCGGGCGATGAAAACCGCTGATGAGGCGTTCCGCACTTGGAGCCGGACAAGTCCGGAAGCGCGGGCCGATATTTTGTTCAGGGCGGCGGCGATCGTGCGCCGGCGCAAGCACGAGTTTTCCGCTTGGCTGGTGAAAGAAGCAGGCAAACCGTGGCGCGAAGCGGACGCCGATACCGCGGAAGCGATTGACTTTATGGAATATTACGGCCGGCAAATGTTGAAGTTGAAAGACGGCATTCCGGTCGAAAGCCGTCCGGGGGAAACGAACCGCTTTTTCTATATCCCGCTTGGCGTCGGCGTCGTCATTTCACCGTGGAACTTCCCGTTTGCTATTATTTTCGGCTCCCTTTTCCGCTCTCTCAT
>NZ_AYSF01000068.1:0-13270 GCF_000498995.1 Geobacillus thermopakistaniensis | reverse complement strand
GATGCGATCAACGGCTGGGACCCAACCGGCGGAGCGATTTACTACTTTAACCCAGCCACGGCGACGAGCGCTTGGATTTGGAGCCGCCCGCAAATCAAGCGGATTGGAAACCATATTTTTTGCAAATAAAAGGAGGGAGACGAGATGGTGCGAAACTTACTGATTGCAGCGCTTGTCGTCGCTGTCGTCGGCACTGGTTACTGGGGCTACCGGGAGCATCAGGAAAAAAACGCGATCTTAATTCATGCGGAAAACAATTACCAGCGCGCGTTCCACGATTTGGCCTACCAGATCGATTTGCTGCATGACAAGCTTGGAGCGACGCTGGCGATGAATTCGCACGCCTCATTGTCGCCGGCGCTCGCCGAAGTGTGGAAAATCGCATCTGAAGCCCATTCCGATGTCGGCCAACTGCCGCTGTCGCTTTTGCCGTTTAACAAGACGCAAGAGTTTTTATCGAAAATCGGCGAGTTCAGCTACCGGACGGCCGTGCGCGATTTGGAAAAAGAGCCGTTGACCGAAGAAGAGCACAAGACGCTCGAGGCGCTGTACAAAAGCGCCGGCGCGATCCGCCAAGAATTGCGCAACGTGCAGCATTTAGTGCTGGAAAACAATTTGCGCTGGATGGACGTCGAACTGGCGCTGGCGACGAACGACGAGAAAGGCGACAACATCATTATTGACGGCTTAAAAGCGGTGGAGAAAAATGTTGATACATTCTCAAGTTCGTCCGAGTTCGGCCCGTCGTTCATCGGCCTCGCCAACGAGGAAAAAGGCTTTGTCCGCGCGAAAGGGCGCCCGATTTCCAAAGACGAGGCGAAACGGATCGCCCGCGAGTTTCTCGGCTTAAAAGGAACAGAGAAAATCAAGGTGACGGACAGCGGCAATGGGGCGGATGAGCGTTTTTACAGTTTAACGATTCACGATCCGAAAACAAAGGGCGACATTTATATGGATGTGACGAAAAACGGCGGATATCCGATTTGGGCGTTAAACAGCCGGCCAATCGGCAAGCCGAAGATCAGCTTGCATGAGGCGGCCAACCGTGGGATGGCGTTTTTGCGACGGCATCAATTCACCGGCTTTGAGTTGTACGACAGCACGCAATACGATAATGTCGCCGTGCTGACATTTGTCAAAAGCGAAAACGGCGTCCGCATTTACCCGGAAGCGATCCAAATGAAAGTGGCGCTTGACAACGGCTATGTCGTCGGCTTTACGGCGCGCGACTATTTGTCATCGTCCATTCCGCGTCCGTTGCCCAAACCGACGCTCACCGTCGAGGCGGCGAAGAAAAAGTTAAACCCACATTTGAAAGTGATGGAAGAGCGCCAGGCGGTCATTATGAACGATTTGCAAAAACCGGTGCTTTGCTATGAGTTTTTAGGAACGCTTGGCGATGAAACGTATCAACTGTTCATTAACGCCGCAACCGGCCTTGAAGAAAAAGTCGAGAAGCTCGAAAGCGTGGAGCCGAATTACAGATGAAAACAAGGGAGGAAAAGCTGGCGCTGTCGGCTTTTCCTCTTTTTTTGGTCAAAGGCAGTCGGGCGGTATGGTATAATCGTCATGGGACATCATGCGGGTCAGCGAAACGATCGCCGGTTCGGCAGCTGACTGAAAAGGAGAAAAGGAAACATGATGATCAAAATCGGAGATTCGATCCGGCTTGAGCCGTCGGACGGCTCAGCGCGGCAATACCGAAGCAAAGCGCTCGCTGTTGCTGACGGGGCGGTTCATATCAGCTATCCGATCGATGAACAGAGCGGAAAAACCGTCTATTTGTTGAACGGGATGCAGTTTAAAGCGACTTTTGTCGGGCAAGACGGCGGTTTATACATGTTTGATACCGAAGTGAAGGGGAAAATCCGCGATCCGTTGCCGATGGTCGTCTTGGCTTACCCGGGCGAGGAATACGTCGTGCGCATCCAGCGCCGCCGTTATGTACGGGTGAAAGCCAATGTCGATGCGGCCGTCCATCCGTCTGACAGCGAGTTCGCTCCGTTTGTGACGATGACGGTGGATATCAGCGCCGGCGGCGCCGCCCTCCTTGTGCCGCCGGCGCACGCTCCGCTTCTTCGCCCCGGCATGGCGGTCGAGCTTTGGCTCGTGTTGGCGATGCGCTCCGGCGAATACCATTACGTGCAAACGAAGGCGTCGATTGTGCGCATGGCTGATGACGAACGCGGCATGGCGAAAATGTCGGTGGAGTTCACAAACCTCGCCCCCCAAGACCGCGTTCGGCTCATTCGCTACAGCTTTGAACGGCAGCTTGAGGAGAGAAAATGGGAGAACGAACAGAATAAATGAGCTGGGCGCGTGGAATACTGCTAGAAAAAATGGGAAAGCAGGAGGCTTGCGCCATGAAACGGATCGAACAGCTGTTGTGGAAGCTTGTCGTCATCCAGACGATTTGCCTGTTGATCGCCCAATGGCTTGTGTTGTACACGCCAGCGGCGTTGTATATCGGCAAGGTGTATGAATACGAAGGTGTAGCCAAGCCAGAAAAAACGAAAACAGTTGAAACGGCCGTCGACCGTTGACGGCGGATATGGTACAATGAACATGGAGACATGCAGGGTTTTCCTGCATTTTTCTTTGTGCACTCATCAAGCGATTTTCGGTAAAGCTAGGAGGAAATGATGAAACGACGAATCAGCATCGCAATCGACGGACCCGCCGCGGCGGGGAAAAGCACGGTCGCCAAACGGATCGCTGAGCGGCTTTCCTACGTATACATCGATACCGGCGCCATGTATCGCGCGCTGACGTACCGGGCGCTTGCATGCGGCGTCGACATCCATGATGAGCAGGCGCTCCTGTCGCTGCTTCGCGATACATCGATTGAGTTGAAACCGTCGCCGCATGGACAGATCGTCCTAGTCAATGGCGACGATGTGACCGACATCATCCGCGGTGAGGCGGTGACGAATGCGGTGTCGCTTGTTGCGAAGCATCCGCTTGTGCGCGAGGAGATGGTCGCCCGCCAACGCGCCTTGGCGGAAGGGGGCGGCGTCGTCATGGACGGGCGCGATATCGGAACGCATGTGCTGCCAAACGCCGAAGTAAAAATTTTCCTGAAAGCTTCGGTCGAGGAGCGGGCGCGGCGCCGGCATGAGGAAAATCTCGCGCGCGGCTTTCCATCCGATCTTGAAAAGCTGAAAGAAGAGATCGCCCGCCGCGACCGGCTCGATTCGGAACGGGAGACAGCGCCGCTTCGCAAGGCGCCGGATGCGGTGGAAATCGATACGACATCGCTGTCGGTTGAGGAAGTGGTGGAGCGGATTATGGAGATTGTCAACGAAAGGATTGGATGACGGTGGACTTTTATTCATTCGCCAAGGGGATCGTCAAGGGAGTGCTCACCCCTTTTTACCGCATTCAAACGATCGGGATTGAACAATTTCCAAAGGAAGGCGGCGTGCTTCTTTGCGCCAACCATATCAGCAACCTAGATCCGCCGGTCATCGGCATTACGGCGCCGCGGCCGATTCGGTTTATGGCGAAAGAAGAGCTGTTTCGTGCTCCGGTCGTGAAAACGCTCGTCAAAAGCTTGCATGCCTTTCCGGTCAAGCGCGGCATGAACGACCGCCAGGCGCTGCGCACGGGGCTTGAGGTGCTGAAGCAAGGCGAAGTGCTCGGCATTTTTCCGGAAGGGACGCGCAGCAAAGACGGCCGGCTGAAAAAGGCGTTGCCCGGCGTTGGCTTTTTCGCTTTGCGCACCGAGGCCGCCGTTGTCCCGTGCGCCATTGTCGGCCCGTACCGTCCGTTTGTGCCGCTTAAGGTTGTGTACGGAGCGCCGATCGATATGGCGCCGCTGCGCGCGCGGAAAGCGAGCCCGGAAGAAGCGGCCGATTACATTATGGATCATATCCGCCGGCTGCTGGAAGAGCATCAGCGAGCATGAAAGGAATATGCTGTTCGAGGCATCCCTTCCGCCGCCTCAATGAGCATTATAGTACATGTTGATTGAGAAAATATGGTATACTAACTAGAAAAGCGTCCTTATTTTGCCGACAGCCGGCCGCGGCCTCGGCGCGAGGCGCGCTTTTGACAGTTGTCAGTCGATGAAGGAGGGTTTTTGCGATGACAGAAGAGATGAATGTGCAAGTCAATGTGTATGAAGTGGGCGATATCGTCCGCGGCAAAGTGGTGAAGCTTGAGGACAAGCAAGTGCTGGTCGAGGTGGAAAACAGCAAGCAAAGCGGCATCATTCCGATCAGCGAGCTGTCGAACTTGCATATTGAAAAACCGAGCGATGCCGTCGCTGTCGGCGATGAAGTGACGGCCAAAGTCAAAAAAGTGGAAGAAGGAAAAGACGGGGAAGAAGGGTTGCTCATTTTATCGAAAAGAGCGGTGGACGCCGAGCGGGCGTGGGAAGATCTTGAGCGCAAATTTGCAAGCGGCGAAACATTTGAAACAGTCATTAAAGACATCGTCAAAGGCGGTCTTGTCGCCGATGTCGGAGTGCGCGGCTTCATCCCGGCGTCGCTTGTCGAGCCGCATTACGTCGAAGATTTTTCCGATTATAAAGGAAAAACGCTCGCCGTGAAAGTCGTCGAGCTTGACCGCGAGAAAAACCGCGTCATTTTGTCGCATCGGGCGGTCGTTGAGGAAGAACAAGCGCGGCAGCAAAAAGAACTGCTCTCCCGCCTTGAGCCGGGGCAAGTGTTGGATGGCGTCGTCCGCCGCATTGCCGATTTCGGCGTCTTTGTCGATGTCGGCGGGTTTGATGGGCTCGTACATATTTCCCAGCTTTCCCATACGCGCGTCGCTCATCCGTCGGAAGTGGTGAAAGAAGGCGATGCGGTGAAAGTGAAAGTGTTGGCTGTCGACCCGGAACAAGGCCGCCTGTCGCTGTCGATCAAAGAAGCGCTGCCGGGCCCATGGGAAGGCCTCGGCGAAAAAGTGAAACCGGGTGATGTCGTCACCGGGACGGTGAAACGGCTCGCTTCATTCGGCGCGTTTGTGGAAGTCTTCCCAGGCGTCGAAGGATTGGTGCATGTGTCGCAAATCGCCAACCGCCGCATCGGCTCGCCGCATGAAGTGCTGAAAGAAGGCGACGTGGTGAAGGCGAAAGTGCTCGACGTCAACGAAGCGGATCACCGCCTTTCCCTCAGCATCCGCGCGCTGCTTGAGGAAGAGGCGGCCGCGCCGGCCGAGGATTACAGCCAATACACAAGAACGTCGGAAACGCGCGGCTTTCAGCTCGGCGAAGTGATTGGCGAGCAGCTGAAAAAATTGAAATGACGAACTGTGAAGCAACCCCATTTTGGTGGCAGCCGCCATCAAGGTGGGGTTTTTTGTTTAGCCAAAAGTTGATGCCTTGTTCTATCTAGTTGAACCTGCCATCAACAGAAGTTGTTTGTTTTGCATCGGGAAGGAGGTTGCGGTAGACTACACCGAAAAACGAATGTTCAATCTTTAAGGAAGATCCTTGACACATAGAGGAGAATAGACCATTTTTCGTTCGAAATCGTTTTTTCGCCGTAAACGAAAGCTAGCCGTCCTTATTGGCGCGGCTAGCTTTTCATCATTGGCAATGGAAATGCCGTTTTTTTGGAATCAAACGAACAGAGTGGTTGTAGAGAAAGGCCTTTCGTCATTTTTAGTGCTCGTTCCGTTCCCGCGCTTCCTCCGGCGTGTCGAGCCGAGCCGCTCCTTTATAGGAGAGGGACTGATCTCGATCTGACTCGACGCGCCGCGATTGCTTCAGCTTTTTTTCCTGTCGATCTTTTCCCATTTCGCCATGGCTCCTTTCTGCTTCGGTACAGCGATCATTTTTACTATGAACGAATGCTGTTTTTTCTATACGGGAATGAACGTTCATAAAAGATGACATAATGAACATAATAAGGAGTGGAAAAGATGGAAGGAGCTTATTTTTATTTCTTTTTTTGGGCGTTATGGATTGCAGCGACATTTTTGATGAAAAAGACCGTCGAGCGGACGAAGCTGGCTGCATTTTCGCTTTTCATGATCAGTTCGGCCTCGATGACGGTGAAGATCAGTCCCATTCATATGGCGGCGTCCTTTTTTGTGCTTTTTTTCTCCTCTTGTTACGTGGCGGTCACACAGCGGCCATGCGGATGGCTGCGGATGGCGCTGTCAGCGTCCGGCTTGGCGTTTGCCTATGCCGCTTTTCGTCTGCTTGCCTTGTTTGATCCGGTCTGGATTTGGCTTGATGGCCAATGGATGCTTGGCTGGTGGATGGCCTTGATCAGCAGTCTGTTCCACCGCCGCATATCCGCCCGCCTTCTTTGTCTGGCGCTCGGCGGCTGTCAAGGGGAAGTGGTGTACGCCATGTCCATCTTGCGCATGGCGCCGGGTTATGTGCTTGGGTCGTTTTCCTTTTTGGATGCGCTCGCCATTAGCGCATCATCTTTGCTCGTTTGGGAATCGATCCGCTTCTTCTCGCTGCAGCTTGAGGAAAAACGGCCTGTAAGGAGGACGAGGCAGCCGTGAACGAATACACGTTTCCGATTTTATACGGTGTTGCCGCTGGGGTGTTGACGCGGATTTATTTGTTGCGCACCGATTACCGGCAATACCCGACGTATTTGCACGGTCGGACAATCCATATCGCCTTAGGGGCCATTGCCGCCGGCTTGGGAACGGTCGCCGTGCCGGCGATTATGGAAAAAGAGTTCGCAGCGATCACGTTTTTGGCCTTGGCCGCCTCACAATTTCGCGACGTACGCAATATGGAGCGCAATACGTTGAACGAGTTGGATCAGTATGAGCTGGTGCCGAGAGGAAAAACATACATCGAAGGCATCGCGATTGTGTTTGAAGGGCGGAACTATTTAGTCATTTTCGTCTCCTTTTTATCGACGCTCTTTTATTTAGTATGGGACATTTGGGCCGCGCTTGCCGCCAGTATCATCGGCCTTATGACGGCGCGGCGGTTTATGAGCGGAAGCCGGCTGAAAGACATTGCCGAGGTCCAATATGTCAAGCCGCATTTTGAAGGGGCAGGGCTGTATGTTGACAACATCTATATCATGAACATCGGCTTGCCGGCGCGGCGCGAAGAAATTTTGCGCTATGGAATGGGGTTTATTTTAACGCCGAAAAATTTCAACGCCCGCACGACGATCGCCAATCTTGGGCAGCGGCAGGCGATTTTGCATGATGTATCGACCGCCCTCGGCATTTACCGCGACTCGGGAACGCCGGCGCTCGTGCCGCTCGCCAAGCGCGATTTGAATGACGGACGCGTCGGCATTTTTATTTTGCCGCAAGTCGAGGATGTCGAGAAGGCGAAGGCTGTCATCGAAAACGTGCCGGTGCTTGAGAGCGCCATCCGCATGCCGAAGAAACGGCGTTGGAAGCGGAAGGGGTGGAGCGGCGATGACGCATGAAAAAATAATTTTGGCCGTCATTACGATGAACGGCGGGCGCGTCGCCGGCGGTGCGCCGATCTTTATTTGCCAAACGAAAGAGGAAATGGAACAGATCGCCGCGAATTTAGAGGCGATTTTGGATGGCATCGCCCATGAAGTGGGCGAGGGGCTTCTTATTATCGTCAAACATTAGTTGTTGAGCGTTTCGCTTTTTGATAAAATAAAGCAGTTGTAGCCTACCCTGGTTCATCGCTAAAAGATGCACTTGATTGGTAAAAAGTCATTTCCTTCCTAGCCTCGCAGTCAAGTGCCCTTGGCGTTGATGGACCGATGCCCTTCCGAAAAGGGCGTTTTTTTTCAGCGACAAAGGTAAGGAGAAAACGAAGATAAAGGGTGGTAGCATGGCAAATCCAGTCGTGGCCATTGTCGGCCGTCCAAATGTAGGAAAATCGACGATTTTCAACCGCATTGTCGGGGAACGCATTTCCATCGTCGAAGACGTGCCTGGAGTGACGCGCGACCGCATTTACAGCCGAGCCGAATGGCTGAACCATTCGTTTTATTTGATCGATACCGGCGGCATTGACATTGGCGACGAGCCGCTGCTTGTGCAAATTCGCCAGCAGGCGGAAATCGCCATCGATGAGGCGGATGTCATCATCTTTATGACGAACGGCCGGGACGGTGTGACTGCGGCTGATGAAGAGGTGGCCAAGCTGCTCCGCCGGTCGAATAAGCCGGTTGTGCTCGCGGTGAACAAAATCGACAATCCGGAAATGCGTGATTTGATTTACGACTTTTACGCTCTGGGCTTTGGGGAGCCGTATCCGATTTCCGGAGCTCATGGGACAGGGCTTGGCGATTTGCTTGATGCTGTTGTCCGTCATTTTCCAAAGGGCGGTGGACAAGAGTATGAAGAAGACGTCATTAAGTTTTGCCTCATTGGCCGGCCGAATGTCGGCAAATCGTCGCTTGTCAACGCCATTTTAGGTGAGGAGCGGGTCATCGTCAGCGACATCGCCGGTACGACGAGGGACGCCGTCGACACCTCGTTTGTGCGCGAAGGGCAGGAATATGTTATCATTGATACGGCAGGGATGCGCAAACGAGGAAAAATTTACGAAAGCACGGAAAAATATAGCGTCTTGCGCGCGTTAAGGGCCATTGAGCGCTCGGACGTCGTGCTTGTTGTGTTAAACGCTGAGGAAGGCATCATCGAGCAGGACAAAAAAATCGCCGGATACGCGCATGAAGCGGGTCGCGGTGTCATTCTTATCGTCAATAAATGGGATGCGATTGAAAAGGACGACAAAACGATGGTCGAATTTGAGCGGAAGATTCGCGATCATTTTCCGTTTTTGGACTATGCGCCGATTTTGTTCGTATCGGCGAAAACGAAGCAGCGGCTGCATAAGCTCTTGCCGCTCGTCCGGCTTGTGAGCGACAATCATGCGATGCGCGTCCAGACAAATGTGCTCAATGAAGTCATCATGGATGCGGTGGCGATGAATCCGACGCCGACGCATAACGGGCGGCGTCTGAAAGTTTATTACATGACGCAAGTCGCCGTCAAACCGCCGACGTTTGTCGCGTTTGTCAACGACCCGGAACTGATGCATTTTTCATATGAACGGTTTTTGGAAAACCGCATCCGCGATGCATTCGGTTTTGAAGGCACGCCGATTAAAATCATCGCCCGCCCGCGGAAATAAGAAAAGCGGAGGCCGCGCGCCAAGCTCCCGAGGCAAAATGTTCTCCGCGCCGAGAAGTGCTTGCACTTCGAGGGCGGAGGTTATTTTGCGGAAGGGAGCTAGCGGCCGCAGCTAGACAGGAAGAAAAGCGGAGGCCGCGCGCCCATCGGCGATACGCGTTGCGAGGCCGGCGAAGAGGCTCGAACCAAGGAAAGCTTGGTTCTGTGTGGGTGGTGTCACAGGAGCGTAAGCCATGTGTCGCCGCCGCGAAAGTCGGACGAACAGGAGCGAAGAGGCGGCGCGATTGCTATTTTTCAAGGTTGCGACAATCGGATAAAGGAAGTGGAAAACGATGGAGAACATCGCCGTATTGGGGGCTGGAAGCTGGGGAACGGCGTTGGCGCTCGTGCTGGCTGACAATGGGCACCACGTCCGGCTCTGGGGTCATCGGACCGAGCAGATCAGCGAAATCAACGAAAAGCGGACAAATGAAAAATATTTGCCAGGCGTTCGCCTGCCGGACGCCATTATCGGCTATGACGACCTTTGCGCTGCGCTTGACGGCGTTGCGATCGTTGTGCTCGCCGTGCCGACTAAAGCGATCCGCTCGGTGCTTGCGGACGTGCGCGCCTGCTTGGCCAAGCCGATCACCATTGTTGCCGTCAGCAAAGGAATCGAACCAGGGACGCATAAGCGGGTGTCGGAAATGGTCGCCGAGGAAATGGGGGAATGGCTTGCAGATGTTGTCGTTCTCTCCGGGCCGAGCCATGCCGAGGAAGTCGTGCTCCGCCACCCGACGACCGTGGCGGTATCGTCGCCAAATATGGAAGCGGCGCGCCGCATTCAAGACATCTTTATGAACCATCACTATTTTCGCGTGTATACGAACCCGGATTTAATCGGCGTCGAAGTCGGCGGGGCGCTGAAAAATATCATCGCCTTGGCCGCTGGAATCAGCGACGGGCTTGGCTATGGGGATAACGCCAAAGCGGCCCTCATCACGCGCGGGCTCGCCGAGATTGCCCGCCTCGGCTGCGCCCTCGGCGCTAATCCGTTGACATTCGCTGGTTTGACGGGAGTCGGCGATTTGATTGTCACGTGCACGAGCGTCCATTCCCGCAACTGGAGGGCCGGCTACATGCTCGGCCAAGGAAAAAAGCTGGACGAGGTGCTTGAGAGCATGGGGATGGTCGTCGAAGGGGTGCGAACGACAAAAGCCGCCTATGAGCTGGCGAAAGAGCTTGGTGTGAAGATGCCGATCACCGAAGCTCTCTATGACGTATTGTTTGCGGGAAAAGACCCGAAAGAGGCGGTCGATTCGCTCATGGCGCGCGGAAAAAAAGAGGAAATGGATGACTTAAACAACATTTTTGCCGAACAAGAATGATGAAAATAGGCCAATGGCGGTACAAGTCGTCTTCGTTCTGCATACAATATGGCGAACCATCATCGGCTTGAGCTTCCGGAAGGGTATGAGGGGATGCTGAAGTAAAGAAAGCCCCGCTTTACTTCAGCTTTTTTTTTGCCAATGCTATAATTATAGTTGTCGAAAAAAGGAGGAGCGTCCATGTCACCGGCGTTAGCGAAAATGTGGATCGCCATCGCCTCGATGGTGTTTATGTTTATTTCCGTCGGCTTCATTTACTTAAGCCGCTACAAAGTCAAGATGAAATGGCTTCGCTTTCTGTTGGCGCTCGTCGCCTACATTCTTTTGATTTTCGCCGGCATCATCATCATTTTCGTCGTATTCAGCGGACCGACACCGCAATAGGCAAAAAGGTGGGAAAGATGAAACGAATCGCTCGCTTGTTGTTGTCATGTATATGTTTGGCGCTGCTTTCCGGCTGCTTGTATCCACAAGAGCGGCTGAAACAAAACCAAATTCCTTACAAAGACCAAGTGGCGGCCGTCCAATCGGCGGTGGATGAGTACCGGAAGGCGACCGGCGGGCTTCTGCCGATTAAAACACGCGACATGAACACGCCGATGTATTTGAAGTATCCAGTCGATTTTCAAAAGCTCGTTCCCCGCTATATGCAGGAGCCGCCGGGAAACGCCTATGAAAGCGGGGGCGTCTTCCAGTATATGATCATCGATGCGGAAACGAACCCGACGGTCAAGCTGCTTGATCTGCGCTTAGCCGAACGCATCCGTGATCTGAAGCTGCGGCTTAGCATGTACACGGACAAGCATAAATATCCGCCGTTTCAAGACGTCGTTGCGCCGGGCGTATTTACGCTCGATTACAAAAAGCTCGGCTATAAAGAGCCGCCTTATGTCGTCAGCCCGTTTTCCGGCAACAACTTGCCGTTTGTCATCGACGGGAATGGAGAAATTTACATTGACTACCGTTCTGATTTGTATGCGGCGTTGAAAAAATATCCGCACCACTACAAGCCGGGTGACGATATTCGCCCGATTTTGACCGACCATTCGCTGTTTGTGCCGGCGTATTCGTTGCCCTATACGATCGACGCCAAGACGAATGAACCGATTTTTTTTACAAAATGAGTCATCTTCCCTTCTCTAGGAAAATACATTCTAGAGAAGGGATTTTTTCTATTTTAGTCATAACCGAATCGGACAACATCATATGCATATAGTGTCCGACTATGCTAGCTCATTCCACTGTTTCTTATAACGACCGAAGGACTGGAGGGGAGTTATTTGGAAAAGGTCGATATTTTTAAAGATATCGCCGAGCGGACCGGCGGCGACATTTATTTAGGGGTCGTCGGCGCCGTCCGCACCGGAAAATCGACGTTTATTAAACGGTTTATGGAGTTGGTCGTGATTCCGAACATTAAAAACGAAGCCGATAAAGCGCGCGCCCAAGATGAACTGCCGCAAAGCGCCGCCGGCAAGACGATCATGACGACAGAACCGAAGTTCGTGCCAAACCAGGCGGTGACGGTGAAAGTGGATGAGGGGCTTGAAGTCAACATCCGTCTTGTCGACTGCGTCGGCTACGCCGTGCCCGGCGCAAAAGGGTATGAAGACGAAAACGGGCCGCGGATGATCCACACGCCTTGGTATGAAGAGCCGATCCCGTTCCAAGAGGCGGCGGAAATCGGGACAAGAAAAGTCATCCAAGAACATTCGACGATTGGAGTCGTCATTACGACGGACGGCACGATCGGGGAAATTCCGCGCCAAGACTATGTCGAAGCGGAAGAACGGGTCATTAGCGAGCTCAAAGAAGTCGGCAAGCCGTTCATTATGATCGTCAACACCGTTCGGCCGCACCATCCGGAAACCGAGGCGCTTCGCCGCGAGCTCGCCGAAAAGTACGACATTCCGGTGCTCGCCATGAGCGTGGAAAGCATGCGCGAAGCCGACGTGTATAACGTGCTTCGTGAAGCATTATATGAATTCCCGGTGCTTGAAGTGAACGTCAACTTGCCGAGCTGGGTGATGGTGCTGCGCGAAGATCATTGGCTGCGCGAAAGCTATCAAGAAGCGGTGCGCGACACCGTCAAAGACATCAAACGGCTGCGCGACGTCGACCGGGTTGTGCAGCAGTTTGCCGAGTACGATTTCATCGAAAAAGCGGCGCTTGCCGGCATCGAAATGGGGCAAGGGATCGCCGAAATTGACTTGTATGCACCGGATGAGCTGTACGATCAAATTTTAAAAGAAATCGTCGGCGTCGAGATTCGCGGCAAAGACCATCTGCTTCAGCTCATGCAAGACTTCGCCCATGCGAAAGCGGAATATGACCAAATCGCCGACGCGCTGAAAATGGTCAAACAAACCGGCTACGGCATCGCTGCGCCCGCTTTGTCTGACATGAGTCTTGACGAACCGGAAATCATCCGCCAAGGGTCGCGCTTTGGCGTCCGTTTGAAAGCTGTGGCGCCGTCGATTCATATGATCAAAGTTGACGTCGAATCGGAGTTTGCACCGATCATTGGCACGGAAAAGCAAAGCGAAGAGCTCGTCCGCTATTTAATGCAAGACTTCGAAGACGATCCGCTGTCGATTTGGAACTCTGACATTTTCGGCCGCTCGCTCAGCTCCATCGTCCGTGAAGGCATCCAAGCGAAACTTGCGCTCATGCCGGAAAACGCCCGCTACAAGCTGAAAGAAACGCTTGAGCGCATCATCAACGAAGGCTCCGGCGGCCTCATCGCGATTATTTTATAGAAAAGCGGAGGCCGCGCGCAAGCTCCCGAGGCAAAATGTTCTCCGCCCGCAGAAGTGCTTGCACTTCGAGGGCGGAGGTTATTTTGC